>CATMVR010000313.1 GCA_950075905.1 uncultured Persicitalea sp.
TATCCGAAAAAAACGGGGGGCTTTTCCTGCCCGAAGGGTTTGAGGCGGTAGTGGTTGTGGATAGTCTGGAAGGCCGGGCGCGGCATATCGCCGTCAACGACAACGGGGACATCTACGTTAAAGCCCGCTTTGCCGACGCCGGAACGGCGGTCATTGCCTTACGCGATACGAATGGGGATGGGCGGGCTGATGTAATCAAACGGTTTGGTGGGGCTGCCCGGGAAAGAAACTACGGTACTGCCATGCGGATTTACCAGGGGTACCTTTATTTCAGCTCCGAGCTGGTGGTGTACCGCTACAAACTCACGCCCGGTCAACTCGTTCCCGATAGCCCGGAAGAGGTC
The DNA here is from genome assembly GCA_950075905.1 of uncultured Persicitalea sp. Lineage (GTDB taxonomy): Bacteria > Bacteroidota > Bacteroidia > Cytophagales > Spirosomataceae > CATMVR01. The sequence continues at coordinate 345 of CATMVR010000313.1, forward strand.
ATCCTCACCGACGACCACCCGCACGGCATGCATGAGCACATCGCCAAGCCCCTGACGTTTGACGCCGAAGGCAATATGTACGTACCCTTTGGAGCCAATTCCAACGCCTGCCAGGTAGACAATCGCCTTCCCAACTCGCCGGGTATTGACCCCTGCCCGTTGCTGGAAGACCACGGCGGCATCTGGCGGTTTGACGCGAATAAGGTAGGACAGGTACAGAAAGACGGCTACCGCTTTGCCACCGGCCTGCGCAGCGTCGTGGCCCTGGACTGGAACTTTGAGGACAACAACCTCTACGCCGTACAGCACGGCCGCGATGATCTGTTTCGCCTGTGGCCGCAAATCTATTCTTCCTGGCAGAATGCCCTGTTGCCTTCCGAGGAATTTCTGAGGGTCAAAGACGGTACCCACGCGGGCTGGCCCTACTGCTACTACGATCAGATGCAGGGTAAAAAAGTACTGAACCCCGAGTACGGGGGCGACGGCAAACTGGTAGGCCGCTGTGGCGAGTACGAGTCACCGCTGATTGGCTTTCCCGGCCACTGGGCGCCCAACGACATTCTTTTTTACCGCGGGAATCAGTTTCCTGAGCGCTACAAAAACGGTTCCTTCATTGCCTTTCATGGCTCTACCAACCGGACACCCTATCCGCAGTCGAGCTATTTTATTGGGTTTGTTCCGTTCAAAAAAGGCAAACCGGCGGGCAACTACGAGGTTTTTGCCGATGGCTTCGCGGGTGTGGACCCCATTGTCAATGTATCCGACGCCCTCTACCGCCCCATGGGTATTGCCATGGGGCCGGATGGGGCGCTCTACATCGCCGAAACCGAAAAGGGAAAAATCTGGAAGATTACCTACACGGGTACCCGCAAAAAACTCCCTAAGTCAGCGCTGGCCTCTATGGAGAAACGCAAGCAGCTGGCGCACATCCGTACCCCCGATGCGGTGAAAGACGACCTGGATCGGGGCAAGGCTGTGGCAGGCAGTAAAGTATATACCGTGTACTGCACGGGCTGCCATCAGCGCAACGGCATGGGCGATGCGCAGCGTTTTCCGCCCCTGGGAAGCTCAGAATGGGTAACCGGCGATAAGAAACGGCTTATTGAAGTGATGCTGAAAGGACTGGAAGGACCCATCGAAGTGAAAGGACAGGCGTATAACAACGTCATGCCGCAGCACAGTTTTCTCAAAGATGAGGAAATTTCCGAGGTACTGACCTACATCCGGGGCAACTTTGGCAATACCTCCACGGCCATAAGCAAAGAGGAGGTAGCGGCCGTCCGGAGGGGCCTGGCCAGTCTGGAATAAGAACGAATTATTCTCCCTTTTTTTGGATGAATAGTTGGCCAGAATTTATAGAGATTTGAACCGCAAAGACGCAAAGACTTTCTATTTCGTTTTCAACTCTTTGCGCCTTCTCGTCTTTGCGGTGAATAATATAAAACTTATACTTACAACAATCAACCAATGATCAGTACCCATATGAAACCCGAAAGAAGATCTATTTTAAAAAGACTATTTGCCTCCGTCGCCGGAGTAGCCGGTATAGGCGCTGCTGCCAAAGCCGCGCCTCCCGCGCCCCAGAAAGAAGTAGGTGATATTACGATGCTGCAGGACGTACCCCTTTTCTCTTCCCATACCAAATTCAACAACATGGTGTTTGTGGCGGGGAAAGGCGCCCACTTCGAGGGCGACATCACCGCCCACACCAAACATGTGCTTGATGAGGTGGAAAAAGAATTACTCAAAGCGGGCTCCTCTATGGATAAGGTGCTGAAAGTAAGCGTGTTTCTGCATGATCTCAACGACTATAAAGCCATGAATGAGGCTTACAAGGGGCGCTTTGGCAATAAGCCTCCCTGCCGCACCACCGTAGCGGTGTACGGGGGCGTACCCGGCAATTCGCTGGTAGAAATTGACTGCATTGCGTATATTTAGTGCATGCATACCGGCGACGACGAAGTACAATTTCTGGAAAGTGTTCTTTTTGAGGCCTTTGGCTATACGCCCGAGATTCAGGACCTGCGCCTGATGACAGGCGGTAGTATCAATACCTCCGTACAGCTCGTCACCGACCGGGGTACCTATTTTGTGAAGTGGAACGACGCCGATGCCGACGATATGTTCAGGACGGAGGCACTGGGGCTCGAACTACTCCATCAGACTGGAACGTTTACCATTCCCCGTGTGCTGCATCAGGGCAGCCGCGGGGACAAAGCCTACCTAGTACTTGAATACGTAGAGGCAGCCCCCCAACGGGCTACCTACTGGGAAGAGTTCGGTCAATCGCTGGCCGAACTGCACTCACACACGCAGGCCGAGTTTGGACTTTCGTTTAATAACTATATCGGTTCGCTGCCGCAAAGAAATAATTGTCATGCTGACGGTATTGAATTTTTCATAGAAGAGCGACTCAAAGTGCAATCAGGCCTGGCGTTGTACAATAACCTGATTTCGCGCAAACTTTACGATTCGTTCAATACCCTTTACAAAGCCCTGCCCGACCTGCTGCCCACCGAGCGCCCGGCGTTGGTACACGGCGATTTGTGGTCGGGAAATGTAATCACCGACGCACAGGGCCGCGTTTGTATCGTTGACCCGGCCCCACACTATGGCCTGCGGGAGGCCGAAATTGCCTTCACCTTTCTTTTTGGCGGATTTTCGCCGGCCTTTTACGAGTCCTACTACGAGTCCTACCCCCTGGCCAAAAATTTTGAGGAGCGCGTACCGATCTACAACCTGTATCCTCTGCTCGTACACGTAAATTTGTTCGGGCAAAGCTATGTCAAAGCCGTAGAGAAGACACTTCGCCGTTTTAATTAGTATACAAGTAAGTAATTTTTTCCTATATTTCGTCATAGTACCTAAGAGAGGTATTGTACTATTTCAAGCAGCGGATTAGTGCAGCAGGTGGCTCGCCTCTTGTACTAATTCTACCTGCTCCACTTCTTCAACTATACTGAACCTATGGCTACCAAAACCGCCCAAGACCTCGCCCTGCCGGTGGGGGTCACGCTCGACCGTTTCATTATGCGCAGCCAAAGCGCATTTCCCTACGCTACCGGCGATCTCTCGCAATTGCTGCGTGACATCGCTCTGGCGGGTAAAATCATTGACCGCGAAGTAAACCGCGCCGGCCTCGTGGATATCTCCGGCGGCGTGGGTACCTCCAACATTCAGGGGGAGGCCCAGCAGAAGCTCGACGTAGTAGCCAACATCCGGTTTATCCGGGCGCTCAAAAACGGCGGCGAGGTGTGTGCCATCATCTCCGAGGAGGACGAGGAGATCATCTATACCGGCAACGACAACGGCAAGTACGTCGTAGCCATGGACCCGCTCGACGGCTCCTCCAACATCGACGTCAATGTGTCTATCGGTACCATTTTTTCGATCTACCACCGCGTCACGCCCATCGGTACCCCCGCTACCATCGAAGACTTCATGCAGGGAGGCCGCAAGCAGGTAGGGGCCGGGTACATTCTGTACGGTTCGTCCACCATTCTGGTTTTTTCGACGGGTTCGGGGGTCAACGGGTTTACGCATGAGCACTCATTGGGTGAATTTATTCTATCGCACAAAAACATCCGCTGTCCGCTCGATGGAAAGATATACTCCCTCAACGATGGCTACTACGATGGTTTTCAGGCTTCCGTGCAGGAGTACGTGCTGGATTGTCGCCGGCGCGACTACTCGGCCCGGTACATCGGTTCGCTAGTCGGAGATTTTCATCGCAATATGCTCAAAGGGGGCGTGTACCTCTATCCACCTACCCAAAAAGACCCCAACGGCAAGCTGCGGCTGCTGTACGAGTGCTACCCACTTGCCTTTTTGGCCGAGCAGTCAGGGGGCCGGGCAACGGATGGCTACGGAGATATCCTGGACATCGAGCCTAAGTCCCTGCATCAGCGCACGCCGTTCTATACCGGATCGGTACGGATGGTAGAAGACATACAGGCGCGGCTGTAAGTACAAGAGTATACAAAGCGGGATTCCGGACGGCAGGATATTCATGGGGGTGTCCTGCCTTTTTATTGATAGTTGGGAAAATAAATCTGACACTTGATAATTATTTATTGTTTTTCAATAAATATACTTTACATTTGCAGAGTCAACTAATTATAAAATAAAATGAAAACAGAACAAATCTTGCCGATCCTGCGCGTAGGAGCCTGGGTAGTCTACATTGGTGCTATTGTACGCACGGTAGTAGTTGCCGTTTCTTTTGCAGTGCATATCTACGAGCAGGCCAAGGGGGGGAGTGAGTCTGGTACTTTGCTGGCTTCTTTGCTGCTAATGAGCCTGCTGATGGCGAGTATGATCCTGTACGTAGAGCTATGGCAACAAGTAAAGGACGTGCTTACGAACATAAACCTGGGTACCCCATTTACCATGGAAACGGCCCGTCGTCTGGTAGGTATCAGCTACTCACTTCTGGGATTATGGATTATAGCATTTATTGGAAAAAACTATCTGCATTACATTCAGAAGAGGATGCCAGAGGTAGCCGATCTGACTACCGGCTATATAGCTGACCTGGGCGGGGGCTTCGATGTCAATGGGATACTCCTCCTTAACGCCGGCATCGTGTACATTATCGCGCAGGTATTCAGACGGGGGGTAGAGTTGCAGCAGGAAAACGAACTAACGATCTGACGATGCCCATTGTAGTGAATGTAGATGTGATGATGGCCCGGCGCAAGATGTCCCTGACCGAACTGGCCGCGAAGGTGGATATCACCATGGCCAATCTTTCAATTCTGAAAACGGGCAAGGCCAAAGCCGTGCGCTTTTCCACGCTGGAAGCTATTTGTGAAGCACTCGACTGCCAGCCGGGCGATGTTCTGGAATACGTGCCTGATTCCGAAAATGCGGCTTCGTAATGTGCAATCTCCCGCGCCCTGCGGACTTTGGGCGCAGGAAGGAAGGCGCAAAGTTTTCGTATCTTTGGGGTATGGAACCAATTATCCCGAATCTATTTGAGCAGTTCAAGCTCAACCGTCAGCTGCTCAATGCCATTGAGGAAGCCGGCTATACCCAACCTACACCCATTCAGGAGCAGGCCATTCCGCTGGCGATGGCGGGCCACGATGTGCTGGGCATTGCGCAGACGGGCACCGGCAAAACGGCCGCCTTTGTGCTGCCCATTCTGATGAAGGTAAAGTACGCGCAGGGAGACCATGCCCGGGCCTTTATTCTGGCACCTACCCGCGAGCTGGTCATGCAGATTGCCAAGGCGATCGAAGAGCTGAGTCGCTACACGGATATCCGAACCGTGGCGCTCTATGGAGGCATTGGTCCCAAGTCACAAATGGAGGCTATCCGGGCGGGGGTGGATATCATCGTGAGTACGCCGCAGCGCTTTCTGGATTTGTACCAGAAAGAAGTGATTATTCCAAAGCATATTCAGACTATGGTACTCGACGAGGCCGATAAGATGCTGGACATGGGCTTCATTCCCGATGTCGAGAAGATCGTCGGGATGCTGCCGAAAATACGCAATACCCTTTTCTTTTCTGCCACCATGCCGCTGGAAATCCGACGCTTGGCCGACAAATTTTTGATGAACCCAAAGGAAATTTCCGTTTCCCCCCCGGCGACGACGGCGGAAACCATCACCCAGGGCTTGGTCATGGTCAAACACCAAGACGGCAAACGTCCCGGCGGTGGTCAAAAAGAAAAACGCGCCGGCCTACGCCGCCTAATCGGTAGCGAAAAGCCCCGAAATGCGCTTATTTTCTGCAACCGTAAACGCGATGTAGATATTGTCTGCAAATCGTTGAACAAGCACGGGATCAAGGCCAGCCGATTACACGGCGACATGCCCCAACCGGCGCGGACCGAGACGTTGGCTAAATTCAAATCCGGCGAAATCCCCCTTCTTGTTTGTTCGGATGTCGCCGCCCGCGGCCTGGATATCCCGGACATGAGCCATGTTATCAACTTCGATGT
>CATMVR010000314.1 GCA_950075905.1 uncultured Persicitalea sp.
CCCAGTGTAATTTTCCCCTTTTGCTAAGATTTAGTGCCATACGGCCATCTTCTGCTTCGTTGGCAAAATCGCTCCCGACAACGTTGGCGTACACCCGGTTGCCTTTGACCCGAAAACCTTCGGCTTCCCGTCCTGCCTGGGTCACAAAGCCCATATTGAAACCATACACGTTCATGTACTCTTTTTTCTTTTTCCGCAGATAGATGATTACCAGTGTAACCAGTTCGTAGAAAAGCAAACCGAAACGGTTCTGTCCAGCCGGGGGAATAAACGAGTATGTACCGTACACGCCAAGAGTCTTCTTGTTACGAATCATGGGTTCTACCATTAGGTCAATCCAGGATGGAGGATACATCGTATCCGAGTCGGCGCAGAGGTGATACATGCCCTTGGCCGTGTCTAATCCCATTTGCCGGGCGTGTGGGGTACCCTGCACAGGTTGCAAGTAACTTTTTACGCCGAGGGCATCGAGTACTTTTTGTGTTTGATCGGTAGAGTTATTGTTGATGACGATAATTTCGGTAGGGTGCCGGGTAGTGGAAGCTGATAGGGAAGATAGGGTTCGATAAATGTTATTTTCCTCATTCCAGGCTGGTATCACTACGCTCACCACTGGGTCGGCAGGACAAAACCTGGCCAGCGCGTTTCGGAGCGAACCAATTTCCTCGGCGGTAAGATCGTCGAATTTTTTGTCTTTGAACAAGTGCTTTTTAACCCAGTCTGGTATATCAAAAATGGCCATATTCTATTAATATCAAATACGAATTGGTACTAAACAAATACTGTGCAGCATTTTGCAAAAGGCAGAGATGCCCGCAAAAAAACCTAATATTGCTATTTTAAGTCTTAAAATATCCCAGAAAATTACAAGCAAATACACAAAATAGGAGACTGTTGAATACGCTTTTCCGGGGCAATGGTTTTTGTGTGTGTGAAAGTATGACTGATGTAAAAGCGAAAGTGCACGAATTTATCGGACTGGCTTTTCAGGAAGCGACGGCAGACTTTCTTATTGATTTTTCCCAGGCCGCACTTTGTTTTCCAGAAAGGTACCGTATGATTCCAGCCAGCACGGCGTAATTCATGATACAAAAATAGTAGGGGATAAAGAGCACCTTTATTTTTATTTTCCGGCGTTCGAGTAGCCAGCCACCCAGTGCCATGCCATAAAAAGTGAGCTGTCCCAGGAGCAAGATATCATACAGCCATCCTGCATGCCATACTACCAGTACAGCATTGGTAACAAGTGCAACAAAAAGCATGAAGGGGGTGATGGTCCAACGTAGTACCCGGTGACCGATGTACTGAAAGCTCAAAACAGGATATGCAAACGGATTCAGCAGGGCGGTTAGACGCACAATGGACTGAATGCCCCCGGCTGCGATGCGTACTTTTCTTTTAAGTTCTTCACCTACGTTTTCGGAAGAAAGCTCTACTGCATAGGCATCAGGCTCGTAAACGATGCGGTATCCCTTTTGTGCAATCTGCATGGAGATCATGAAATCATCCAGAATGGTGTCGGCAGGCACGGGCTCGTACAGCGAGCGCCTGACGCTGAACAGCTCGCCGGCAGCTCCTACAACGGAATACAGTTCGGAATCCCATTTTTTTAGCGTCGACTCGTATTTCCAGTAAAAGCCTTCTCCGGCCGTAGCATCAGACTGTTCCTCTATACTCACTCTTTTTTCGCCCGAAACTGCCCCGACCTTCGCATCATGATAGTGCCTGGCAATGAGTTTAAGAGCGTTACTGTTCAAAAAGGTGTTAGCATCAGTAAATACCACCAGGTCCGTATCCACAGACTTCATGGCCTGATGCACGGCGGTAATTTTTCCCTTCCGCTCGGAAGAGTGAAGCAATTGGATCATGTCGTACGCGCGCACCAGGTCAGGGGTGCGGTCGGTGGAGCCGTTGGTCACGAAAATGATTTTTAACTTATCTTGCGGGTAAACCAGGTTTAATGTATTCCTGATTTTGTCCTCAATGATTTGCTCCTCGTTGTAGGCGGCTACTATCAGCGAAAGGGTAGGTAATGAGTAATCTACAAGCTGGGGTATGGGCCTTCTACCGTATATCCAACGCCTGACACTGATCAAAGCATAAAGGAGCAATCCATAACCGACGTAGGTGAAGAAAACAACGAAGATGGAAAACCAGAAAGCTACTTTCATACGGGTTATTTTATAGGGTATCCCAAATCCGAGCTATCTGCCCGATGCGTAAAATGCCAGAAAATGGCGCTAAAAAAAACTTTAATGTAGGAGTACTCGCCATTTCTCAGGTATACTAGCAGATTTCTTGGCAGTACAGTACTGGCAAAGTACAGGCAAAAAACCAGAAAGGTAAGGGAAGGAGCATTCTTACGCAGAAAGAGAATTCGGTTTCTGGTCATGAAAAACTCTTTGAGTGCAGACCGTTTGCCTACTGAAACGGACTCCTTATGGTAAATCAGAGCATCGGTATTTACATACATAGTGTACCCGGCTTTTTTGATTCGCTCACACCAATCAAGTTCTTCGTAGTAGAGAAAATAGTTAGGGTCCATCATTCCGGCGCGTTCAATCGTTTCTTTTCGAACGAGCATCGCCGCCCCATGGATATACCCCGTTTCACCGCTGCCGTTCTCAAACTGCCCGCTGTTTTTTTCGTACTGGCCCACGCACCTATTTCTTCCAGTGTAATAATTTACGGGCGAGTAGCCGGCGTACTGGATCATGGTTTTATCATCGAAATAATGAATCAGGGGGGATATAATACCTACTTTTTCATTATTTTCCAGCGTGTCGACAAGTGTTGTTAGCAGGCCGTCTGTAAATTCAGTATCGTTGTTTACCAGAAAAAAGTACTTGCCTCTGGCTATCGATAGCCCAAGATTGTTACCTCCGGCAAACCCCAGGTTTTTTTCCGAACGAATAAAAGTGACCATGGGGAATTTTGCTCGCCAAGCTGGTGTGAAATCTTCGTTGCTTCCATTATCTACAACGATAATTTCAACGTTCATATAGTCATTTTGGGAAAGAACAGACCGAAGAAACTCCTCCGTAACGCGAGGTTGGTTGTAATTGACAGAAATGATTGAAACCAACTTCATACACATCTCGAGGGGGCAACATTAGAGTTTTTCAAAAGTAGGCAGAAATTATGGATACAAAAACAGAGACTGCGACCGAATAGTTAATTTTTTTACAAATATATGTATCCGAATTCGGGCAAGTTGCTTTTTTTGTTTCCTCCTATCGAACCCTCTCGGAGAACTACTCGGAAGAAGGTTTATAGTGGGCTAACTTTTGTTTCAACTCTTCATTTTCCAGGACATATCGCTGTACCTGGCCTTTGAGGTAGGCATTTTCGGAAAGAAGCGCCGAAATCATTTTCTCTGTTTCGTCGTAAGGAACCATCTCCTCTGCGTTTTTAGCCTGATTGGCGTATCCCCGGCAGGTAGAGGAGCAATATTTGGCCGTAGAGCGACTGGCAAAGTACACTGTACCGCACCAAAGGCAGTTTTTCTCAAATACTTTGGCGTTGTACTTAAATTCTGAACGATCTAACTTAGGCATAGGAATATACAGTTTATGAATATTGACATAAAGTTATGAAGTGAAAATCTATATATCAAGTTTATCACGTGATTATTTCGTTATAATGATTGTACTGGATAAGGCCGTAAATAAAAAATCCACCGAGAAAGAGTTATTAATGGAGAACTTTTGGGAAGGCGCGGCAGAGAATTTATGAGAGTTTAATAATTTTTACACCACCTTTATTAGTATTTAAGCAATTGCTTAACTTGTTCCATACATCTTATTAGTCCCTCTCAATGAAAACAAACAGTTACGTTAGAGTACTGGCTGATGAAAACCAGATCAGTCAATGCAAGGCTGACCTTGCCTCCATCGAAGAGGAGGTCGTAAGCCTAACTTCTTTACTTAGTCTGGCGGGGAATGAGGTTCGTTTTAAGATCCTCTACCTGCTGCATCGCGAAGGACAGATGTGTCCGTGTGATCTGAGTGATGTGCTGGAGATGACTATGCCCGCGATTTCGCAGCACCTGCGAAAGATGAAGGACAAGGATTTGATTAAAAGCAAAAAGGTCGGCCAGACGATCTTTTATTCCATTAGCCAAGAGCACAACAGCTTACTGGAAAATCTCTTTAACCGCGTACTTCAACCCTCTATTCTATGACCATAGAACTTGAATCAACCCTTACTTGCCCGGAATGTGGCTTTAAAAAAACCGAAAAGATGCCGGAGGATGCCTGCCAGTATTTCTATGAGTGTGAAAGCTGCCACACGGTCCTAAGGCCTCGGGCTGGCGACTGCTGTGTGTACTGTTCCTACGGAACGGTGCCCTGCCCGCCTATCCAGCTTAATAAAACCTGTTGTAAATAGCCTTACCTATATGGAAACTAAAGAAAACAAATCAGGACTCTTACTAACGGGCACCCTTGCCGCGCTTGGGGCCTCCCTCTGTTGTATTACGCCGGTTTTAGGTGTGGTGGCGGGTATAGGGGGCGCGGCATCGGCATTCTCATGGCTAGAGCCATTCCGTCCTTACTTGGTCGCACTAACTCTTATGGTACTGGCTTTTGCCTGGTACCGGAGGTTGAAACCGGCCAAGCAGACCCTAGCTTGTGCTTGTGAAGCTGAACCGAATAAAGCCTCGTTCTTTCAGTCCAAAACATTCCTTGGAGTAGCCACAGTGGCGGTACTCTTACTACTGGCCTTCCCCTACTATTCCAGTGCTATTATACCCTCTGTCCCCAAAACAGCAGTAGTACAACCCACCGAGCTGCAACTGGCGCGACTAGATATAAATGGGATGACCTGCTCTGGATGTGAGGGGAGTGTAACGCACGCACTTGCTTCGAAGAAGGGAGTCGTGGTGGCAAAGGCAAGCTATGAATCCGGCTCCGCCGAGGTAACCTTCCAGCCCTCGGTCGTATCCGTCGAAACACTTAAAAAAGCAATCGAAGAAGAGGTAGGCTACTCAGTGACTGGTACAGAACTTTTAACAAAGAAGTAACAGGATGAAAAAAATAATAGCCGTATGTGTATTGAGCCTTTTGAGCAGCGTTTCCCTGCTTGCTCAGTCTACTCCCACACCGGTAGCAGACCAGACCCAGTGGGTGACTTTAAAAGTAAAGGGAATGACCTGCGCGGGCTGTGCGAATCATATTCAGAAAGCCCTTTCCGGCAAGGAAGGCGTGGAAGACCACGAAGTGAAGTACCCGGGGGATCTGGTTAGAGTGAAATACGATCCAGAGAAGATTAAGCGGGAAGACGTACAAAAAGCCATTGCTGATTTGGGTTACAAGGTCGAACCTGTCGACACCCGAAAGCAGTAGCACCTTTTTCCTTATAAGGAAGGCTTTTCGGACGTAGGGCTGCTGTTGACAGACTGATTACCAATCAAACCTAAGCCATTGATATGAGAAAAGAGTATGACCTGTTTGTTATCGGCACTGGCATGGCGGGCGTGAGCATTGCCCACAAGGGTGCCAAGGAGGGACTAAGTGTAGGAATAACTGATTTCAGGCCCTATGGCGGCACTTGCGCATTAAGAGGCTGTGATCCCAAGAAGATCCTGATTGATGTTGCGAAAGCAAAGGATAGCTTTTCCAGCTATTCGGGTAAGGGATTGGAAGGCGAAGCCGGCATAAAGTGGCAGGACCTGATCGGGTTCATGAGAGGATTTACCGAACCCGTCCCTGCCAAAATGGAAAAGGGCTATAAAAAAGCCGGCATAGATACTTACCATGCCACGGCTTCTTTTCTGGACGAAGAGACTCTTCAGGTAGGCGATGTTACCATTAGGGCCAAAACCGTTGTGGTGGCTACCGGGGCCAGGCCCGGAACCCTTTCGATACCGGGAGCGGAACATACCATTACCAGCGATGACTTTTTCCATCTGGAGCAGCTGCCGGAAAGCATCACCTTTCTGGGAGGGGGCTACATAGCCTTTGAATTCTCCCATTTGGCCGCCATAGCCGGAGTCAAAGTAACAATCATCGATAGGGGCGAATATCCGCTGAAGCATTTTGAGAAAGAGCTGGTGGAGCATGTTCTTAAGGCATCCAAAGCTCACGGTATCGAGGTTGTACTCAATTCGGAAGCGGCGGAAGTACGCAAAACAGGGGATTCTTTCCAGGTTGTTACCAGAGGTAAGGGCGGAGAAAAGGTGTTGGAGAGCCAGCTGGTAGTGAATGCCGCTGGTCGGGTACCGGAAATCGACCAGCTAAACCTGGAGAAGGGAAAGGGGGAGTTTGGCAGGAAAGGCATCAAGGAAA
>CATMVR010000315.1 GCA_950075905.1 uncultured Persicitalea sp.
ACCCATGATGGGGGCCGTGCTGCATACTATCAACGTACGCCTTTCACCCGCCCAGATCCTGTACACAATCAACCACGCCGAGGATACCATCATTCTGGTCCACGAAGACTTTCTGCCCATACTAGAAGCCATCAAATCCCAGATTACCACCACCAGCAAGTTTATTGTCCTGAGCGACAAGGTCTACGCCACCTCTGCGGCTACTCCTGCCGAAACTTCTTTCGAAACCCTGGGAGAGTACGAGCGCCTGCTGGCTCAGGCCTCAGATACCTACGAATTTCCGGACTTCGATGAGAATACCTGGGCTACGGTTTTTTATACCACCGGCACCACGGGCAATCCCAAGGGCGTGTATTTTTCGCACCGGCAGCTGTTTATGCACACCATGGGCCTCATGACGTACTTCTGTGGCTACGAGGCGCTGCCCTTTTCGCACCGGGATGTCTACATGCCCATTACGCCCCTGTTTCACGTCCATGCCTGGGGCTTTCCGCTGGTAGCCACGATGCTCAACAACAAGCAGGTGTACCCCGGCCGTTACGAACCCGATATGCTGCTAACCCTGCTTATCAAAGAAAAAGTGACTCTCTCCCACTGCGTACCCACCATCCTGAACATGCTCGTAAACAGCCCGATAGCCAAGCAGGTGGACCTGTCGAACTGGAAGGTGATCATTGGGGGTTCTGCCCTTACCCGTGGCCTGGCCAAGGCGGCCCTGGACCTGGGCATCAATGTATCGCAGGGCTACGGTATGTCCGAAACGGCCCCGATCATGTCGATTGTGCATCTCAACGACGAGCAACTTACCTGGGAGTCAGAAAAGCAACTTGATTTGCGCACCAAAGCTGGCCGCATGGCTCCCTTCGTGGAGATGAAACTGCTCAATGACGAGGGAGATACCGTACCAAACGACGGAAAAAGTGTGGGCGAAATTGTGGCGCGTGGCCCCTGGATGACGCAGGGCTACTACAAAGACCTGGAAAACTCCGAAAAACTCTGGCGCGACGGCTGGCTGCATACGGGCGACGTGGGCTCTATTGGCCCGGACTACTACGTAACTATTTCGGACCGGGTGAAGGATGTGATCAAAACCGGCGGCGAGTGGGTTTCCTCCCTCGACATCGAAAACTTTATTTCGCAGATAGACGGCGTGGCCGAGGTGGCCGTGATCGGGCTGCCCGATAAGCAGTGGGGCGAGCGCCCCTACGCGCTGGTGGTACCCAAAGCCGACTCTGCCGACCAGATAACGCCCGAAAAGATCCAGGAACAGCTCCTTGCCCGCGCTGAAAATGGGGAAATAAAGAAGTGGTACCTACCCGACCGCATCCTTTTTGTGCCGGAAATCCCCAAAACGAGCGTGGGCAAAATTGACAAGAAAAAGCTGCGTAGTGACATGAAAGAAGTATTGACCGCCAACGGATGAAGCGCAGAACCTTTTTACAGACTATTGCGGCGGCTCCGCTTGCGGGAGCATTTGGGGCCGAAGCAGGGAAAATCATGACCGTGAACGGAATGATCCCGGCCCGAAAACTGGGGCTCACGCTGATTCATGAGCATATTCTGGTAGATTTTATCGGGGCCGATAAGATTTCTGCCGACCGCTGGGACCGCGCGCAGGTACAGCAGCAGGTACTGCCCTTCCTGCTCGAAGCCAAAGACCGGGGCGTCCGGTCGCTGCTGGATTGTACCCCCGCATTTTTGGGAAGGGATGTCCGCCTGCTGCGGGAGGTGTCTGACAAAACCGGTTTGCACATCCTCACCAACACGGGGTACTACGGGGCCGTAAACAATAAGTACCTGCCGCCCTGGGCATTTACTGAAACAGCTCAGCAACTGGCCGACCGCTGGATTCGCGAATACGAAGATGGTATAGAGGGTACACCGGTCCGTCCGGGCTTTATCAAGATCGGCGTAGATGGCCCCACTCTTTCCCCGCTGCATCAGAAGCTAATCAGGGCGGCGGGTCTTACCCACCTGCAAACCGGGCTCACCATTTGTTCGCATACCGGACCCGCGGGCCCGGCTTTTGAGCAGATGACTATTCTGGAAGAAATGGGCGTACGGGCCGATGCATTTGTGTGGGTGCACGCCCAAAACGAACCTGACAAAAACCGGTATCTGGATGCTGCCCGACGGGGTGCCTGGGTGAGCCTGGACGGCATGGGCTGGGGAAACATCGAAAACTACGCTGACTGGCTGGCGCAGTTGAAAAGAGAGCAGATGCTGGACAAGGTGCTGATTTCGCACGACGCCGGCTGGTACCGCCCCGGCGAAACCCAGCCCATGGAGAAATTTGTGGGCTACACCGCGCTCTTTGACAAAGTGTGGCCCCTACTCCGTGTACACGGGTTTGAGACCGCAAACAAACGGCAGCTGCTGACCGCCAACCCGGCCCGAGCTTTTGGCATTCAAGTCAGGAAAATGTAAAGCGATAGCTACCTACTAAACGAAAGGCCCTTCCGATGCATCGGAAGGGCCTTTCTGGTACCAGGTACCCGATAAGATTTACTTACCAGCCTGGGGAGTATACAGATTGAAGAACTGATCCATTTTGGGAGTAATGATGATCTCCGTGCGGCGGTTCAGGCTACGGTTTTCCTTGGTGTCGTTATCCACTTTGGGCAGGTACTCGCCACGGCCACCGGCAATCATCCGGCTGGCGGCAACGCCGTACTTGTTTTGCAGCGTACGTACTACGGAGGTAGCACGCTTCACGCTGAGATCCCAGTTGTCAGTCAGGTTACCGCTCTGAAAGGGTACCGTGTCCGTGTGACCTTCTACCAGGATATCGATTTGCTTGTAGTCATTCAGGATACGGGCTACTTTACCCAGTACCGTCTCGGCCTGTGGCGTGATGTTGTAGCTTCCGGTGTTGAAGAGCATCTTGTCAGACAGTGAAACGTACACAACGCCTTTTCTAACTTCTACCTGTACGTCCTCATCGCTAACATCCTCCAAAGAGCGCTTCAGGTTCATGACAAGGGCCATGTTCAGCGAGTCTTTTTTCTGGATGCTCGTATTCAGATCACGGATATAGTTACCCTGGCTGTACATCACGTCCATGGATTTTTTGATGCTTTCAGCACCTTCGCGGCTAATCACCGAAAGGTCTGACATACGGTCCAGAAGGGCATTATTATTTTTCTTCATGTAGTCGAGCTGCTCTTCCAGTTCCTTCACTCGGGCATTTTTGGAAGTAACATCATTCTGAGCGGAGCGCAAATCGGTGTTCAGTTTCGCAACTTTACCATCGCAATCGCTCAAATCAGACTTGGCTTTATCCAGAGCTAGTTGAATTTGATCTCTTTCGTTCTGAACAGCCAACATTTTTTTCTTACTGGCGCAAGAACCTAAGGTGAATAGTAAGGCAATTGCAAGAATTGTTTTTTGCATGGGATTAGTGAGTTTAATTATAAAGAAATATAGGTTTATGGTTTACTTAAATTTGATTGCATCGAATTGTTGCGAATCCTACATTGTCCTACATGAACGATCCGCAAAAGTACTGTTTCCTCTCCTAAAAGTCATTACTATTTTCAAAAATACTGTACCCTTTTGCTTATTTTAAGGCTTTTTTAAGGTTTCTTTTAGATTATTCCCGCCAGAGTCGCCAAAAAACAGCGAAAGAAGTAGCTCACAAATTGCCGGCAAAATCTTCGCATTTGTTGTAATACCCAAAGCTGGAAAAGGGTAACAAATGGGCAAAGGTTATGCTTTCTGAACGACTACGCCCCCCTCGTTGACCGAAAACACCCCCTGCCATCACCGTCAGGCTGCTACCTTGCTAATTGAAAAATTTGATCTTAAAATCTACGATTACCATGGGCAAATATTACCGACGGCACATTTTTCTTTGTACCATTCTGCTGGGCCTGGCCACACTACCCGTACTTCATTCCTGCAAAAAAAGCACCGGAAATGGCCAAAAAAACAAATCCGATGCGCAGCTAATAAAACCCAATATCATCCTGTTTTACATAGACGACCTTGGCTATGGGGATGTTGGCTACAACGGAGCCGTAGGCGTACAAACGCCAGCCATCGACCGCCTGGCCAAAGGGGGAATTGCCTTTACCGATGCGCACAGTACTTCCGCAACCTGTACCCCTTCGCGCTATTCTGTGCTCACTGGTCAGCATGCCTTTCGCAATAATGCGGCCATTTTACAGGGCGATGCCCCTCTGCTGATTCAACCGGGCAGTTACACGCTCCCAGCCATGCTCCGAAAAGCCGGCTACCGTACGGGCGTGGTTGGCAAGTGGCACCTCGGACTCGGCAATGGCAGTATCGACTGGAACGCCGACGTGAAGCCCGGCCCCCTGGAAATTGGCTTCGATTACAGCTTCCTGCTGCCCGCCACGGGCGACCGCGTGCCCACGGTATACCTCGAAAACCACCGGGTACTGAATGCCAGCCCCAACGACCCGATCGTGGTCGATTACGAGATGAAGCTGGAAGGGTACCCCAACGGGCTGGACCATCCCGAGCAACTGCGGCAGCAGGCCGATAAGCAGCACAGCAACACCATTGTGAACGGCATTAGCCGCATTGGCTACATGAAAGGGGGCGAAGCAGCCCTGTGGGTAGATGAGGACTTTCCGGAAGTCCTGACGGGCAAGGTCAGGGACTTTTTGAATGTCGAAAGCGACAAACCGTTTTTTCTGTTTTTTTCGTACCACGACATTCACGTACCGCGCCTGCCCCATCCCCGGTTTCAGGGAAAAAGCACCATGGGGCCCCGTGGCGACGCGATTGCGCAGATGGACTGGATGACGGGTGAGGTGATCAAAGAGCTCGAAAAACGCGGCCTGGCCAAAAATACGCTGGTGATATTTACGAGCGACAACGGCCCTGTACTCAACGATGGCTACGAAGATCAGGCCGAGGAGCTACTGGGCACCCATCGGCCCGCCGGGGTATTCAGGGGGGGCAAGTACAGTGCCTACGAGGCCGGCACGCGGGTACCTACGCTGGTGTACTGGCCCGGCAAGATTAAACCCGGCATCAGCAACGCCCTGGTGAGTCAGGTAGATATATATGCCTCCCTGGCCGCATTGGTAGGGCAGCGGCTAGCCGACGACGAGGCCATTGACAGCCAGAATCTGCTGTCTACCTTTACCGACTATACGCAACCCGGCCGAACCTTCTTACTCGAAGAATCTTACACTACCTCGCTTCGAAAAGGCAACTGGAAGTATATAGAACCCTTTCCAAAAGGAAAACGTCTGCCCGATTTTATGAAAGACAAGGGCGTGGAAGGAGGGTTTCAGCATTATGCCCAGCTGTTCAATCTGACGGATGACCCGGGAGAACAGAGGAATCTGAGCGAAAAGAATCCAGAAATGGTACGTCAGCTCCAAAATGAGATTGAGCACATCCGGACATTGACAAAACGCGGCGGGGAGCAATGATACATTTGGAAACCAACTAGCTTCTGTATAGTTTAATCCCAAAATTCTTCAAATGAGAGTCGCCCAGCATATCTCGCTTCTATTGGGACTGGTTTTCTGTATCCCTTTATCCCTCCTGGCCCAGGGGGGGCAAGGAAATATATCAGAAGAGTTTGTCATTGATTTTCTGGATGTCCGGAAGGGTCTGCTCAGCAATTTCGTCACGCGTACCGTCAGCGACGACAACAACCTGAAGTACTTTGCCACCGAAGGCGGGGTATCGCGCTACGATGGGTACGGATTCAGAAGCTACCGGCCGGGGCAGGAGTACCGGGAGCTGATCAGCGAAAACATCGAGACGCTTTTCAAAGATAGGAACAACAATATCTGGATCGGCACAAAGAGTGGTGGGGTATCGGTGCTCGATATCAAAACCAACCAGATCCGTAACTACAACCACCTGATCGAAAGCCCCGACCGGCCGCACCTCCGGGTCATTGCCCTGAATCAGGACGGGGAGGGCCGTATATGGGTAGGTACGTGGAGCAAGGGGGTATTTGTGCTCGATATCCAGGAAGAAAAACTGGTGGCCCACTACCCTTCCGCGCAGCCCGTTTACAAAATAATACGGGATAAGCACGATAATATCTGGTACATCACCAACACCACTCTCCACAAGTATGACCCCTCCGAATCGCGGCGTTTCAGCTTCCCGACGGGCCACACGATGTACGATCTGGTGCATGATACAGCCAGAAACCGGCTCTGGATGGTGGGCAACTCTGGCCGTAAGGTATGCCTGCAAAGTTTCGATTTCGAATCCCAAAAGGTG
>CATMVR010000316.1 GCA_950075905.1 uncultured Persicitalea sp.
TGTAGACCCGCCCGGCGGGGTCGTTGAGGGTGATGCGCTTTATCTGGGTGTTCAGATCCAGCGAAAAATCACGGCTACCGAAGGCCGGATAGGTGGCACGCAGCGCTAGTAAGGCCTGGTATACCCCCAGCAAATTTTGCCGCTCGGGGCGCTGCAGGTAGTTCCACAGCAGGGGCTTGGCCGAGGTGCGCCCTCCCTGGTCTATGGAAACATCGTAGCCATACTCCCCAAACTGCCAGATCAATTTTGGCCCCGGAATCGGCAGAAAAAAAGCCGCCGCCAGCTTGGCGCGTTCCAGAGCTGTTTTTTCGACTTTGATGGTGTAGGTACCCTGGCTCCGGCCGGTTTGCTTCAGATCGTACACCAGCCGCTCCTCGTCGTGGCTTTCCATGTAGCCTATGAGGAACGGGGACGGGAAATTGCGATCCTTGTAAGACAGCGCCCCCAGCGAGCGGGCCTCGCCACCGGCGGCCTTGCGGTAGTCAAAATTGGCATTTCCCCAGAACATCATACCGTACTGCGCCAGCTCCCGCTCCTCCTGATTGTCGGCAAAGTGTTCCAGAATTATGTAGGCCGTCGGATCATAGCTCCGAATTTTGTCATAGATACGCTTCCAAATCTTCACCCGGCTTTCGTCGTAGGCACTCCACGCGCTCACGTTGTTACCGCTGTTTTTTTGCGTAAAACCCTTGGAAAGGTCAAACCGGTACCCGTCGATGCGGTATTCTTTCAGCCAGAACTCACAGACCCGGTCCAGGTAGGTGCGGGTGGCCGGACTTTCGTGATTAAAATCAAAAAACACACTGAACGGGTGGGTAGCCCGCTCGTTGAAAAACGGACTATCGGCCGAAGGCTGCGAGCCGTTCCAGTACATTTTTACATAGGGGAACTCGTAATCGGCCTGGTTGAGCACAATATCCAGAATAACGGCAATACCCTGCGCGTGGGCGCGGTCGATCAGGTCTTTCAGAGCATTTTTGGTTCCGTAGGCCTTATCAGCAGCAAAATAGTAGATGGGATTATACCCCCAGGAATCATTTCCAGCAAATTCCATCACCGGCATGAGCTCGATGGCATTGATCCCCAATTTTTTCAGGTAGGGCAGCGAGTCGGCCACCGTCTGGTACTGACGGGTAGCCACAAAATCCCGAACCAGCAACTCGTAAACCACCAGATTCTCAGGCAATGGCCGTTTGAACTCCTTACTTTTCCAGGCGTAAGGGCTTTGGGCAGTTTGCAACACAGACACGATACCCGTGGCACCGGCAGGATAGGCTTTCAAACCGGGATAGGTAGCGGCGCTGATGAAGCGGTCGTTATCGGGGTCCAGGATTTTTTCGGCGTAGGGATCTCCCGTCGTCAGGGTACCGTCTATTCTGAATTGGTAGGCATACTCGACGCCGGGTTTAAGGCCGTTCCACACCATCCAGTAGCGGCTACCATCGGGGGTCCGTTTCATTAGGTGGTTGGGCAGTGCCTGCCACTGGGTCATCTCACCGATGAGGTGAACAAATTTTTTATTCGGGGCAAACAACGAAATAAGCACGCTGGTATCGCTCAGGTAGTTGACACCATCCTGCATACCCGCCGGCAGCGCGGCTACCTCGGGTTGCGGAGCTACGGTAAAGAAAAAAGTATCGGCAGCCGTTTGGCCACCTTCTGCAACTTTAAACACCACCTGCCGCCGCCCCGCCCCGGCACCCGGCACGAGCGTATAGCGCAGCGAGTCGCTCATGGCGCTTGTAAGAACGACCCCGTCGAGCGTCAGGGACACGGCACCGGGCTTCGAAGCTACGCCCAGCACCTCAATGGGCTGGCTTGCTTCTACAAACAGTGATTTTTCGGTGGGTTTGACAATCTGCGCCCGCAGCGCATTGTTTTCGTAGATCGTTACGAAGAGGTCTTCGGTTTGAGCCTTGCCATCGCCACTTTTCAGAAGTACCCCCAGCTTTTTGATGGGCGTGCCGGCGGGTACGCGGAAGTAAGTCCGGGGCAGTAGTTTGATACTCCACCGGTCGTTTCCGAGGGCAGTCATTTTACCCGGCTCAAAGGGCTTAGCAAAATCTGTCTGCCCCTGTGGCGTAAATTCAAAGGCATTCCCCGTAGCCGTCGAGCCCGCGCCCGACCAGAGGTATACATCAGTGGTTTTGCCGAGCAAGCCCGCGGCGCGGCTGTCTTTGGCTTGCCTGAGATCAAAAATCAGGGTGATTTCACTATCAGCAACGGGAAAGGCCGGTAGGGTACTAACCGCCTGTCCCCAGACCTGAAACGACAGAAAAAAAAGAACGACACTCGCCAGTATGCCCGACGGGATGTGGATAGGTACAGTTTTATTCATAGGTATTGATGAAAGAATAATTTAGATGGTGCAAATGAAAGAAAACTCTTGGCAATTTACTATTTCAAAGCGCAGGAACGTTGCTCTACGGCTATTCACACCGGGAAGCTTTCAAAAGGTACGCAGCCATAAACCAACACTGTGCGCGTGAATATATTCGGGTAGATTGTGACCCATTGAAGTTTGTTATGTATATTTTGCGGTCTTGCGCCAAAGTATGCGAATTGAAGTGAAGTCTATAAAGATGTCAAAAAGAAAATGTGTAGTCAAACCCCAACTTACCTCCGGCTTCATAAGCTTTTGATTCCGGTTTTAGTCTTGTCATTATATATGTTGCCTGATCTAGTTTCCGCCCAGCCAGTCACTGATTCTTTTTTGGAAAAACTTCTCCGGCAACACCCCCAGCGATTCGACACCATCCTCGCTTCTCCCAGAAGATACGGGGTACAGATTATCTATACAAAAATAGACCGAAACCGGAAGAACGAACCCAAGTTCACGACTTATCGCTACAACGTTGACCGTAATCAGTATTTTTATCCGGCCAGTACCGTAAAGCTCCCCGCCGTGCTGCTGGCGCTGGAAAAACTCAACCAGCTCAACGTCCCCGGCCTCGACAAAGACACTCCCATGTTTACCGGTGCCGCCCGGCCCGAGCAAACGGCAGTACTGACCGATACGACCTCGCCCAATGGTCTGCCCTCGGTAGGACACTATGCCCGGAAAATCCTGCTGGCCAGTGACAACGATGCTTTCAACCGCCTCTACGAGTTCATTGGTCAGGAGGCTTTCAACGAGCGTATGCACGCCAAAGGCTATCAGGATGTAAGGATCAGACACCGCCTGCAACTGCCCATGAGTACCGAAAACAACCGCTATACCAACCCCGTGCGGTTTGGCGATGACGAGAAGATACTTTACGAGCAGCCCATGGCCTACTGTGAAAAAAACTATGCGCCGGCGGCACCGATCAGGCAGGGAAAAGGCTATGTGCAGGGAGAGACTCTGGTAGAAGAGCCTTTTGATTTTACGGACAAGAACTATTTTGGCATTGAAGATCAGCACAATCTGCTGAAGGCTATTTTCTTTCCGGAAAGTGTCGACTCGTCCCAGCGTTTTGACCTCACCCCCGACGACTATACCTTTCTGTATAGGTACATGTCTCAACTACCTATGGAGACCAGTTATCCGGAGCATTATTCGGAAGATTTGTACGATAGCTATGTGAAATTTTTTCTGTTTGGAGACAGCAAAAAACGAATGCCCCGTACCATCCGGATCTTCAATAAGGTAGGCGATGCCTACGGCTACATGCTGGACAACGCCTACATCGTGGATTTTGAGCGCGGGGTGGAGTTTATGCTCACGGCGGTAATCGACTGCAACCAGAATCAGATTTACAATGACGACCGCTACGAGTATGATAGCCTGGGCTTTCCGTTTATGGCCAATCTGGGCAAAGCTATTTTTGAGTACGAGCTAACGCGCAAGCGCCGCGACCGCCCCAACCTGAACCGATATGAGGTAGAATACGATAAATAGTTTTGAAACTAGGCCTGCGTTTTTTTGAAAAGCCAGGGGCGGCAAAACAAAAGGTTGTAGACATGCCCGCCAATGAGCAGTACAGACCCCACGTACCCAAGTATTTCGAAAGCATGGTTTTGCTTTTCCAGCAAAATTGCAACGGCAAACAGCGCAAATGAGCTCCACATGAAGACCCTGAGCTGCGGAAGCTTGTGGTCGAGGGTGGCGTAGTAGATAGCTGCGCCGTTGAGCAAGATAAAGAAATAATCAAGATTGACCAGCCCACCCGCCTCGGCATGGCCCGCAGAAAGTGTGGTGCCCAGCGCCATAGCGGGCGTAACAAGGCAGTGGACCAGGCACAGAAGCGAACCGGTAATGCCAATGTAGTCGGCTTTTCCGTGCGAATGTTCGATAGTTTTATTTGAGTGCGGCTTCATAACTCTAAATGCAATACTGCTGCAAAAATAGGGAAACTTTACGGATTGTAACGATGTTGCATAATAAAAAATTCATTCCAGAAAGGCTTTTACCTCATTCTGGATATTGTGCCGGGAAGATGCTACCTTTACATAACCGTCAAAGAGCGCCTGCCCCAAATTAGCAAATACTTATGGAACAGCATGTTATAGATACGCTTAAAGAGCATAAGCTCCGTACTACCTCTTGCCGGGAAAATACGTTGGGTATTTTTCTGAGCCGCGACATGGCCCTGTCTCACGGCGACCTCGAAGCAACCCTGGGTGATCGCTTCGACCGGGTGACGATCTATCGCACCCTGAGGACCTTTCTGGACAAGGGCATTATTCACAAAGTACTCGACGACGAGGGGGTACGGTACGCGCTGTGCCGGGATAGCTGCTCTGAGCACAACCACCACCACGACCACGTGCATTTTAAGTGCAACGAGTGCGGGCAGACCAACTGCCTGGAAAATCTCCATGTACCAGCGGTTCAACTCCCCAAAGGCTATCAGGCCCGGGAAGTGAACCTACTGATACAGGGCTTGTGTGCTTCCTGCTCGGATAACTGATTAGCGGATAATCAGATCAAAATCCAGGTTTACGTCGTCACTGCCCGGCCCGGGGGTACCATCTTTCACGATAGTTCCGTTTACGGGTGGCTGATGCCGCAGTTGCACCTTCAATTTGCCCGTACCAGCCGCGCCTGTTCTAACCGTGCCGTTTATGCCGATTGGCAGATTCCGGGAGTCCCGGTCCACGTAGCTATACGTAAGCAACGCGGGCGGAGTGGGCGTAAAAACAAGCAGGTGCTCATCTCCTTCTTCCCGAACTTCTTCTGTAATATCCTCAGCGGGCGTTTTACTTTCGTCCAGCAGCTCCACATCCAGGTTATAGGCCGCGTTGGGCTTCAGTACGATGTCATCAAATGTCGAAGGCGGATTGCCCCCATCGCCATCGGTATCCCGGTAGGTAAATGTCTGCGTGTTGGACGTACCGGTTTCGGTAAAGCGCAATTGAACGGTGGTGATCAGCTCGTTCTCCTCATCTGGTTCTACATCGGATGCCTTGTTGCACTGAAAAAGAACTCCGGCCATTCCGACCAACAAAATCACCCCTGCGATTTTTTTGCTGTACATACTCTGAATTGATTTATAGTTTATGGATTGATAAAAAGAATTCTAGCTTGATTTAAAAACTCCACCTGGCCCGTAGTGACACGTTGCGGCCCATCTCGTCGGCAAAATACCGGAAACGGTTCAGGTAGTCGCGGTATACTGTATCGAAGATATTCTCACCGGTGAGGGTGAGTTCCAGCTGTTTTTTGTTGGCCAGAGCCAGGACACCCCCTACCTGAACATTCCAGAGCGAATAGCCCGGTGGTGGCGGGAGGTAGTCGCTGTTGGGGGGTACCAGCCGCTGCTGCCCTACCCAGCGGTTGCCTACCGATACCGACACGCGGCTCCAACTGCCCAGTTCTTCCCGGGTGTAGCGAAGCTGATTCTCCCAGCGATTGGCCGGAATCATCACCAGATAAGAATCATTCTGCACATCATCCACGCGCAGGTAGGTACCCTTACTGGTAAAGGCAAGCTGCTTGCTCAGTTTCAGCTCGGCCAGCGCGTCGATTCCTTTGAACGTTGCGTTGGTCTGCGTGTATTTGAAATACGGAAACGCCCCCCGCACCGTCAGAACGGGCTCGGCCTGTGGCCTCAGATAGATGTAGTCACGGATGTAGTTGTAGTACCCCCCTACTTCCAGCGTGAGCCGGTCAGACGAGTACCGGATGCTGGCAATGGTATTGTAGGCTTTCTCGGATCGGAGCGTCTGATCTCCCTCTTCAAATGCCGCGGCCCCGTGGTGTACCCCATCGCTAAACAGCTCACTGACGTTGGGTGCGC
>CATMVR010000317.1 GCA_950075905.1 uncultured Persicitalea sp.
AGAAAGTTCAGGCCAATCAGCAGCAGCAGCGTCAGCACGTCAAATACCCGCTCGGCCACCACCGTACCAAAGCTCTGATTGACGGGTATTTTTTCCAGCCGGTAAAGCGTGCCGCAGCGGGTTACCTCGCCCATGCGGGGCACAATGTAGTTGGCAAAATAGCCCGTCAGTACCGCTATGGTCGAATCAAACAGCCCCGGCCGGTGCCCCATGGGCTGCAGCAGCATCTGCCAGCGCCAGGCCCGGGTAATGTGCGCCAGCATCAGCAGCAGACACGACAGGGCTATCCAGCGCCAGTCGGCCTGTTGCATTCTATCCAGCATAGCTCCCAGGTCCATATCCCGAAATACAAACCAGAGCAATCCGCCCGCCAAACCCAGCGAAATAATATACCGAAGTGCGTTCTTCATAGAATAGTCTTTTCCGATTGATTTTGACAAAAAAAGCAGACGACAGTCAAACTTCCTAATGAATGACTATGGTCTGCTGTATGAATTTATTGAAAGTAGCAGCCGCTGCTAACTCACGATCTTATTGGCATCATCGGGAAACACCACCCGGGGTTTGAAGGTTTTGGCTTCCTCTTCCGATAGGCTTCCGTAAGCAATAATGATAATAACGTCACCCACCTGCGCTTTGCGGGCGGCAGCTCCGTTGAGACAAATCACGCCCGTGCCCCGCTCGCCGGTAATGGCGTATGTCACGAGCCGTTCGCCGTTGTTGTTATTGACAATATGTACCTGTTCGTTCTCGATGATCCCCACCGCATCCATCAGATCCTCGTCTATGGTAATACTTCCGACGTAGTTTAGTTCGGCCTGCGTCACCCTGACCCGATGGATCTTCGACTTCATAAGTGTAATTTGCATGTCGCGATTCTATGGTTAATCTTCACTATTGGCATCCTGTGTAAAAACCCGCCAAAGTTACGCCAATCTATTTATACCACAAAAACACAACCGGACATCGTCAAGTTCATCGGTACTTATTTGCGCAATTGAGATAGTGTTAAAAATCAATGCAAAGAACGGTGATGAGTCGATGCGGCGACCGCTTAATATACTGACGAGCGATGTCATGGAAAACAAATACATGGACGAGCCCGTAACGGGCCGAACTGGCTTCAGTCCCTTTACGGATTATAAGAATGAGCTCGAAAAAACGTTACGTACCTTGAAACGCAGTTTTTCAAAATAAAAAAATGCAATTAGTTGAGACAATCTATAAGTAATATCCTGCCCGAAGGCACTTTTTATAGATTGAATCTCTCAAAGAAACATCTATCAACTGTATATTTATGAGCAAAAAAGAACAGCATGACGCCGTGTCGCGGCGGGATTTTTTACAGAAGGGTACTGCCGCTGCCATTGGTGCCTCGGCCTTGGGCAGCTTCTTCATTGTGCCCCGTCACGTACTTGGAAAAGGCTATCGCGCTCCAAGTGACAAACTAAACATTGCCGGTATCGGTATTGGCGGCAAAGGTTCTTCTGATATAAGAAATGCCTTCAACAACGGCGCCGAGAACATTGTAGCTCTCTGCGATGTAGACTGGAACCGCGGCAAGGAAACGTTTGACAAACATCCTAATGCAAAGAAATACACCGATTTTCGGAAGATGTTTGACGAAATGGGCAAGAGCATCGATGCCGTCACCATCTCAACGCCCGACCATCAGCACGCCGTAGCCGCCATGGCGGCCATGCAGCTGGGCAAGCACATATACGGACAAAAACCGCTGACCCACGATATTTACGAGGCCCGCATGCTTACCGAAGCCGCCCGCAAGTACAAGGTTGTTACTCAGATGGGAAATCAGGGAGCCTCTAACCCCGGCCAGAAGCAGTTGCAGGACTGGTTCAATAAGGGTCTGATTGGTACCGTCAAAGAGGTACAGATCTGGACCAACCGCCCCGTGTGGCCACAGGGCATACCGGTACCCACCGGCAAACAGGCCGTACCCGAAGGTGTGGATTGGGACCTGTGGGTAGGTACCGCCCCCTGGGTAGATTACAGCCCCGCCTGGCACCCCTTCAAATGGCGTGGCTGGTGGGAGTTTGGCACCGGGGCTCTCGGCGACATGGGCTGCCACCTCATCGACTCTCCCTTCCGGGTACTCGGGCTGGGGTACCCCACGGAAGTGGAGTGTAGCGTGGGCTCAGTATTCCTGAAAGACTGGCAACCCGAGTACATCCCCGAAGGCTGCCCGCCTTCGTCGCGTACGCAGCTCAAATTCCCCGCTACCAAGCTCAATAAGTCGGATGTGACTATGGTGTGGTACGACGGCGGTCTGCGCCCGGCCCACCCCGAGCTGATTCCGGCCGATGACCCTATCGGCGACAACGACAGCTCCAACGGTGTGATCATGATCGGTGATAAGGGCGTGATGACCTGCGGCACCTACGGTTTGGTACCGAAGGTGTACCTCAAAAACGGCACCAAGCTCGAAATGCAGAAGGGTGCTTTTGATAACAAGTACACCACTATGCCCGAGTACGGTCATCAGGTAGCCTGGACCGACGCCTGCAAGGCGGGTTTCAACAGCAAGGAGCATAAGGAACTGATGTCGTCGTTTGACTACGCCGGCCCGCTTACCGAAACCGTGATCATGGGTAACCTGGGCATTCGCAGCTATACCTACCGCGAAGCCCGGGCCGACGGAAAAGGCTTCAATTTCCCAGGCCGCAAGAAACTGCTATGGGACGGTAAAAACATGAAGGTAACCAACTTCGACGCCGCCAACCAGTTTGTGAAGCGCAACTACCGCGGCAACTGGACGCTGGGTGTGTAAGCTACAAGCATACTAGTTTTGAAAAAAGCCGGGCGCAAGGCCCGGCTTTTTTTATTGATTCTTTTCGTCTTCCGCCGCCTGCCTGATGATCATCCGTATCACCGTGAAGCCAATACCAGCGATAATGATATAAAAAATATAAGGAGGTGCCAGGGCCCGCATGGGTTGGTAGTCGGTCTGATCCAAAATAACCAGGAAAACCGGAATCAGATACAGAAACGGAACAACGAAGTTGATAATTTTTTTCATGGTGACTGGGTTGAGGTGCCTAACTACAACTCTCATTCTGGAAAAATGTTGGCAGAAAGTCCTCATTCAAAGAACAGTACCTGCCCGCAAAAAAGGTAGTTCAAAGCCCTTCATGTTAGAAAAAGTCTGCCGGTAAACATAGCCCAACAATGGCATCTTCCTGACTCCAGAAACAAAAAAAAACAGCCTCCCACAAGGAGAGGCTGGCACAGGTATCAGGAGAGTTACTGGTTAAAGAGGAACAGGCCCGGCGATGCTCACATCAGAATATTATCAACGGGCTGCAGGTAGTTGGGTACCTGGGCTTCATCGAGCATATCGCGCAGGTCTACTTCAATAAAGCGGCAGATAGTAGTCATGGGCACATCATTTATGGCGTTTTCAAAGGGGTTTTCGCTGGTGTCTCCCACCACTTCCATTGTATTGAAAATCCAGGCAATCAGCACAAAGCTGGGAATCGTAAGCCAGACAAAGGGCAGCCCGATTTTGGCAAATTCAAATAGCAGCCCAAAGGGCAGCACCAAAATAAAAATCCAGACAAATACCTTGCTGTAATAGGCATACTGCCGGGGAAAGGGAAAGCTCTTGATCCCTTCGCAAGCACCCTGGTTGGTATACATGTCGTAGATTACCACCAAAAAACTCCGTAGCACCATATCGCTGATGACTCCCTGCCCCGCCAGTTCGGAGATGCGCCTCGACTGGGTGTTTAATATCTGCGCGGCCGGATTTTTCTTGGTCAGATATTTTTCCACTTCGGAGGCGGGCAGAAACTTTGACAGCATAGCTTCCAGGTCCGACAAAAACGATGCGCTGGCTTCTTCTTTCTTCACAACCCGGTGGGCTACAGTTTGCTCATCACCCCATACACTCCGTCGCCGCAACTGCATCCTAATTGCGTTGATATAGGCGAGGTGCCGATACAGCAACTCCCGCCTGACCTCCTGCAAATCCTGCGGCGAAAGCTTTTCACCCCCCTGAATGTGATTGGTAACATAGGTGCCCCAGGCCCGGCTGGCGTGCACCATGCTTCCCCAGATACGCCTTGCATCCCACAGACGGGAGTACGAAGAGTTGTTTTTGAAGCCAACGTAAAAGGCAACGGCGATCCCGATAAGGCTAATGGGAACGAAAGGAATGCCCACCGGTAGCTGAAAAAAGTAGTACAGGGCGCAGATTAGAAAAGAATAACCAAAATAAAAAAGGAGGGTGTCACGCGAAAACTTTAAAATCAGCTTAGGATCAATAGTACGACCAGTATACATAGCCTTGCCCGGGGATTTAGGTGAAACATCAGACTAAAACTATGATTAAATGAGCTGCCATTCCGGTATTTCCGGGCAAACCTGACATTATAGCCGCTAAGGCTGACAAAATCAGGTTCGGCCTTCAGGGAGGTTTCGCGGCACCCCGGCAAACCGCCAGGCAAGTTGAGGTGGAATATCAAACGGTTCACCCTTCAATTTTTCAGTTTCGACAACGAAATAGCCCCGGCTGTTTTTGAATAGTCAGATATTTAGACTCCCAATCTGCACCAGGGCATCTTCTAAACCATTAACCATTACTATATTCTAACACTACGATCATTATGAATGCAAACAAAGCACTTTCCCGTCGTTATTTTTATCAGGTAATGAATGGGCACAATGCCGATGCAGCCCATGAAATTCTGGCCCCCGACTTTGTTTTTACACTACCTACTCACCCGGAGCCTTTCCGCGGCCCCGATGGCTTTTTGGGCCTGGTTGGTATGCTTCATTCTGCTTTTCCCGATTTTTATATCAATCCTCAGGACATGGTGGCCGGAGACGACTGGGTAGTAACCCGCTGGATTGGCGGCGGTACCCATACGGGCGGGCCACTGGTCACTGTCAAGGGAGACATCGAGGCCAATGGCCGCTCCTTCGAAATCGATGGTATGACCTGGCATACGATTAAGGACGGAAAAATCACCGAATCTATCGGCCATGAGGATACCGTCGGTCTTATGATGCAGCTGGGGGTGATTCCCTCCGAAGCCCCGGTGCCCGAATCGACCCAGGAGCAAAATGAAGAAATGGCCCGCCGCTATTTTGAAGAAATCATGAGCCAGGGCAAGCTGGAAGTGGTAGAGGAAATTCTGGCTCCCGACTTCGCCTTTATTATTCCAACCCAACCCGAGCCCATCGCGGGCTACGAAGCGTTCAAAGGTTTTGTGATGTACCTCCGCAATGCTTTCCCCGACATAAAGTTTACCGTACTCCGCCAGACTTCCGAAGGCAACAAAGTGGCCAGCCGCTGGAGTATCGAGGGCACTCACAAAGGGGAGTTTCTTGGTGCCCCCGCTACGGGCAATTCCATCAAAGACTTCGGTATTGACATCTTTACCTTTCGCCACGGTAAGATCGTGTCCGTGCATGTCAACGAAAACGATTTTGGGCTGATGCAACAGCTCGGTATTATTCCGGCTTGATTCTACATTCAACGCCAACCGGTATATCCATCAAAAAGAAGCAAGTCTATGACTCTTGAAGAAAACAACAAAGCTGTAGTGCGCCGCTATTGGTTTGAGCTTTGGAATGAAAAAAAGGGAGAAGTCCTGGATGAGATTGCCATTGAGAACGTTACGTTCCATTTTCCAGGTGGGCAGGCGCATCAGCCTCCTACGCTAAAAAAATGGTTTGAAACCTCCCGTATTGCCTTTCCGGATGTGCAGTTTCAGCTGCACGATGAGCTGGCCGAGGGAGACAAAGTGGTAAGCCGCTGGTCGTATGTGGCCACCAACACCGGGGAGTTTCTCGGCCGGCCGGCCACCGGCCTAAAAGTAACCGATCTGGGAATCGACATTTTCCGCCTTGAAGAAGGTAAAATTGTGGAAATGTGGGTAGCCCAGGATAGCCTTGGACTCCTGCAGCAGCTCGGTGTGCTGCCAGCCTGATTAGTCAGTTACAGTTTTTTCACCTGAATTATCAACTACTTTTTTTGCCTTTAACCTTAAAAAAACAACACGTTATGTCGTACACTCCTGAACAAAACAACGCCATTTGCCTCGATTTCTTTACTGCTGCCTGGAACGACGGCAACGTCCGGGAAGATCTTCTTTCAGAAGACGCTATTGATCACTCGCAAGTAGGGGGCAAAACTGTTTCGGAACCCGGTGCCGGTAGCTTCAAAAATATCGTGGGGATGTTTCGCCA
>CATMVR010000318.1 GCA_950075905.1 uncultured Persicitalea sp.
CGTAGGGATTGTAGCGTAGCTCGTCTCTCCCCGGAGAAATATCGGCCAGTACCTGCTTGTGAAAAATATTTGATTTTTTGGCCTGCGACAGCGTTGGATTCGTTTTTTTGGCCACTTCTCCAATGGCCTGATCGAGGGCTTCCGGCCGGGCGGTTGGGTGCAGCCTGACGAAGGTGTGGGTGTTATAATCGCCCCAGGACTGGCCTCCACTGGCCTCGGTATGGTACTTTTCGAAGGTCGCCACCGATACCATCACATCACTTCGGAACTGTGTTTCTTTTTTGTAAGGTTTGAGCACGCCGGTAATGGTAAAAACTCCGTAGGTAGGATGTTCCAGCGTTTGCCCGACGGGGTCGTTTTTGCCAAAAAATTTCTCCGCTGCTTCGTGGCTCAGTACCAGGCTATTCGGTTCTACCGGCAGGGTACCTTTTTCCAGCCTGAACCCAAATATTCCGAAAAAATCAGGGGAAACGTAGATCGTATTTACCTGAAAAGTTTTCAGTTGATTGCTGAGTTCCCAGCCAAAATCCCGCACCACGCCGGTAGCTTTTTCGACGCAGGCATAGTTATTCCTGAGCCGCTCCGAAAGCAGATAGGGCGATGACGCGTACTTGATCCCCCCGCCGTCACTCGACTTTTCGTCCGTAATAATTCGATAAATGCGATCAGAATGAGGGTGAAAATTGTCGAATTCAAAGGCCGCCTGCAGGTGCAGCAGCGCCAGCAAAGCAAAGGGTATCGCCAGCCCCAGGCCCAGGATATTTACCAAAGAAAACAGCTTATTTTTCCAAAGGGTACGCAGGGCTATTTTGAGGTAGTTTCTGAGCATGCTATTTTTTGGTTAAAGGGTAAAAGGGTGAAGAGGTTAAGGATAAATGGTTAAAGATGAATAGGTTAATGGCAAGATACAGGGGGAAGGTCTTTGACCTTTTGATCCTTAACCCTTGACCTAACTTTCCCTACTTAACCTAATTTTTAACCCTTAACCAAAAAACTACTCGCTCCGCAGGCTCTTCACCGGATTCATCAGCGCGGCCTTCACCGACTGCAAGCTCACCGTCAGCAGGGCGATGAGCAGTACCAGCAGCCCTGCCCCGACGAACATCCACCACTGCATAGCTATCTTGTACGCGAAGCCTTCCAGCCATTCTTTCATGAAGTACCACGCAACGGGCGAGGCAATGACCATGGCCACCACAACCAGCATAATGAAGTTGCGCGAAAGCAGCACCACCACGCTGCCCACGCTGGCACCCAGTACTTTCCGGATGCCGATTTCGCGGGTTTTCTGTTGAGTTACCAGGGAAATGAGCCCGTACAGGCCCAGGCAGGAAATCAGGATAGCCAGCCCGGCAAAGTAGCTTATGAGGGTACTGCGGCGCTGCTCACGGTCGTATAACTGCGCCAGATTCTGATCCAGGAAATCATAATCAAAGCTTTTTTCGGGAAAATACTTGTCCCACTCCGTCTGCACAAACTTCAACGTTGCTTCCATATTCCGGGGCCGGAGCTTGATCGAAAAGAGATTGAGTTGCGGCTGATTTACATTCAGTACCAGACTGGCTATGGGAGCGTACAGCGACTGGTTATGAAAGTCTTTCAGTACCCCTACCACCCGACCGGCCCGGCCCTCCACGTTCAGGGCTTTGCCGATGGCCGCCGCTGCAGTTGGCCAGCCAAACTGCTCCACAGCCGCTTCGTTGATGAGGTAGGCCTCGGATTTGTCCGTTGTATACTCTTCCGAAAAGTCCCGCCCGGCCATAAGTTTCAGACCGTAGGTATCGGCAAAATTATAGTCTACGGCCAGTACCGTCACGAAGAGATTATCCTCCGGCGTGCGGCCTTCGGGTACTACGTTGCGCCGGACGCCCCCATTGCCAATTTCCTGACTTGACAGCGTAACTGCCTCGACCTGAGGATTCTGCAAAAGCACATTCCGAAAGGTATTCAGTCGTTGATAACTGCTATCGGAAGCGATGGCAAACACGTTGGTGATTTTGGGGTTACGGATATTGGCCGTAATGATGAAATCTTTATCAAAGCCCAGAGGCTGATTTTTCAGAAAATTCATTTGCCACCACATCACCAGCGTCCCGATAATTAACGCCACCGATACCACAAACTGCACCCCCAGCAAGGCTTGCCGCAGTACACCGCCCCGGGCGTTACCGCTCAGGAAATTACCTTTCAGCGTGACTATTGGTTGGAAATTAGCTACCACAAAAGCCGGATATAGTCCCGAAAGCAAACCTACCCCCAGCGCAATGGCGACGAACGATAGCGCCAGCCAGCCATCGTTCAGGAAGTAATTGACAGTCAGTTGCTTGTCGGTCAGGCTATTCAGAACGGGTAGCAGTACGCCGATCAGTACGAATGAGAATACCAGCGCTACCGTACTCAACAGCAGCGACTCGCCCAGAAACTGCGCCATGAGCTGCTGTTTCTGGCTACCCAGTACCTTGCGGATTCCTACCTCTTTGGCGCGTTTGAGCGAGCGGGCCGTAGACAGGTTGATGAAGTTAATGCAGGCGATCAGCAACGTCAGACCGGCGATCCCCATGAACACGTAGAGGGTAGACAGGCTTCCCACCGGCTCGGGGGTATTTTCGGCGGTAGAGCGCAGGTAAAAATCCCGCATTGGTTCCAGGCGGTAATCGATCCCATCGGCTACCTGCGCATCGGCATGGGCTTTAAGGAATTTGGGGAAACGGGCGTTGACTGCCTCGGGGGAGCGACCTTCCCGCAGCAGCACGTAGGTATACGAGTGGGAAATCACCCAGTTGTAGGGCAGGTTTTCCCGCGCCCGCTCGTTTTCGGTGGCGTACATGGTTTCGTAGTTGGCCAGTAGCTCGGGGCGAATGTGGGAGTTGTCGGGAAAGTCTTTGACTACACCCGTCACTTTCATGGGGTGCCTGCCCTCGTAGGTGAGGGTTTGGCCCAGGGGGTTGACTGTTCCAAAATACCGGGCAGCCGTTTTTTCGGTCAGCACTACCGAGAATTTATCCCGCAATGCCTCCTGCGGATTGCCCTGAACAAACTCAAAGGAAAAGATATCCAGGATAGCAGGATCAGTAAAGAAAAAGCGCGCTTCGTCGTACTTGACGGGAGCCTGCTCGCCCATTTTTTTTACCTCCACCGTAGCCGGACTCCGATACATCCGGGCGGAGGTTTCCACTTCCGAAAAGGTTTCGGCCAGCAGGGGCGAAACGGGAGGGGGCGTCAGGGCCAGCGGTTGTTCCAGCCCTGCAAAACGGGGCGTGTAAGCAATGCGGTAGATGCGGTCGAAATTCGCCTGAAACTGATCGTAGCTAAGCTCATGCCGCACAAAAAGCATAATCAGAAAGCAGCACGTCAGGCCGACCGTGAGGCCAATAATGTTGATGAAAGAGAACACTTTCTGTCCCCACAGGTTGCGGAAGGCTATTTTGAAATAATTGGCAAGCATGCTATCAATTTTAAGTATATTTGATTCTGTTACAAAAAACTATGCTGTATTGTAATACACTTACACCTGACAGGTTTTTGAAACCCGTCAGGTGTCACCTTATTCACTCCGCAAGCTCTTCACCGGATTCATCAGCGCGGCCTTGATAGACTGGTAGCTGACTGTCAGCAGGGTAATCGTCAAGGCACCCAACGCCGCTGCGGCAAATATCCACCACGAGATGTCGGTACGATACTCGTATTTTAGCAGCCAGTCGCTGAGAAAATACCAGGCAATGGGAGCCGCAATAAGGCACGACAGGATCACCAGCCCCACAAAATCGCGGGATAGCAGGCGCCACAGATTAAATACCGACGCGCCCAGCACCTTGCGTACACCAATCTCCTTGGTACGCTGCTCAGCTACGAAGGAAGCCAATCCAAATAGCCCCAGGCAACTGATAAAAATGGCCAGTACCGCAAAGAAAGTCGCCAGCTTGCCCACTCGCTCTTCGTCGCCAAATTTTTTGGCGTACTCATCATCCACAAACTTGTAATCAAAGGGCGCAGCGGGATTGTATTTTTTAAACACCGCTTCTATTTTACTCAACGCCTCCTGAGGGGCCGACTCGGGATTCAGTTTCAAAATCACCACGTTCTCGGCATTTTTGGAAATATGAAACAGCGACGCCCGCACCGGCTTGTAGGGCGACTGCACCACCATGTCTTTGATCACCCCGATGATGGTGTAGGGGCGGTCGTTCCATTTCAGGACCGTACCGACCGGGTTTTTAAAACCAAGGAATTTTGCGGCCGTTTCGTTGATCACGAATGCCGAAGAATCGGTAGCGAATTCGCGCGAAAAATCACGGCCTTCCTTAAACTCCCAGCCCACCGTTTTGCCAAAGTCATGCGTGACGCCCGAGTTCGGAAAATCTACCGCAAAGCCGGGATCTTTCCCTTCCCAGTCAAACCCGCCGTTGGTATTCCAGACTTCGGTAGTAGGACTGGTGGACTCGGTCATTTCCACGATGGCTCCATTTTTCTTCAACTCATCCCGTACCGCCTCAAAATGGTCATGAATGTCAGGCGTTGCCATATTCATCACCACCAGGCCATCACGGTTGTAGCCAATGGGTCGGTTTTTGGCGTATTGAATCTGACGAAATACAATGATAGTACCGATGATGAGCGTCACCGAAACCGTAAACTGCACCACCACCAGTACCTTCCTCGGCAAGGAGGCAAACCGCCCCGCCCGGAACGTCCCTTTCAGTACCTTTACCGGCTGGAAAGAAGACAGGTACAAGGCCGGATAGCTGCCCGCTACGATGCCCGTAAAAAGACTAAAAGCCAGCCCCAGGAGCCAGAAAACGGGATTAGCCCACAGAATGGACATTTCTTTGCCCGCTACCTCGTTGAAGAAAGGCAACAGCAGTAGTACCAGGACAATTGAAAGTGCAAAGGCAAACAGAGACACCAGCAAAGACTCGCTGAAAAATTGTGAAATCAGCTGGGCACGAACAGAGCCCACCGCCTTGCGAATGCCCACTTCCTGGGCGCGCTTTTCGCTTCGGGCGGTACTCAGATTCATAAAGTTGATACACGCCAGCAGCAGCACAAAAATGCCGATAATACCAAACAGCCACACAAACTCGATGCGCCCACCATCCTGCACGCCGTTTTTCCAGTTGGAATACAAATGCCACTTGCTCATTGGATGGAGAAATACCTCCGGCTTGTAGCGGCGTTCATCTTCAGGTACCTGACTGAGTTTGACATCCTTTATTTTGGTTGAAACCTTGTCTACATCGGCCTTCTCGGCCAGTTGGGCGAAGGTTTGGGTAAAATTACTGCCCCAGGGATTTTCCATTTTCTCAATCCAGGGATTTGAGTTCAGGTACAGTCGCCAGGGGGCAATAAACAGCATTTCATTCAGCGTTGTGTTCTGCGGTAAATCCTCGTACACCCCGGTCACCTTTACGTCTTCCTTGTTGTCAATTTTCATAAGCTGCCCCATGGGATCGGCATCGCCGAAATAGGCCTTCGCCACCGACTCAGCCAGCAGAATAGAATTTGGATCTTTTAGCGCCTGACGCGTTCCTTTCAGCATTTTGAGGCTGAGCATATCGGTTACTTCCGGCTCGAAGTAATTGCCCGTTTTGATAAATTTCTTTTCCCCAAAGGACAGAATATGGGTCGATGTCCAGGAAGATTGCAGCACGTATTTGAAATCGTCGCCAAAGTGGTTGCGGATTTCCCGGGCCATAATGGCCGGGTTGGCCGTTTGGGTACCCGTTTCGCCATTGTAGCTCTGATGCTGCATCACCTGCACCAGGCGGTCGTAGTTTTGGTGGTACCTATCGTACGATAGCTCATCGTACATCCACAGCCCGATGAGCATCGCCACGGCCATCCCCGTAGCCAGTCCGGCTATGTTGATAAAGGAGTACCCTTTGTGCTTAACAAGGTTGCGAAAGGCAATTTTAAGGTAGTTGCTGAGCATGGCTAATTTTTGGTTAAATGGTCAATTGGTCAAGGGTTAATGGTGAAGATCCAAACAAACCATCACGTAAAAGTGAAGCGTTAGGCTCATGGTTAAAAATCGAACTCTTTACCTTTAACCCATTCACCCTTAACCCCAAATTCATTCACTCCGTAAACTCTTCACCGGATTCATCAGCGCTACCTTCACTGACTGAAAACTCACCGTCAGTAGCGCGATGCCCACCGCCAGCCCGCCCGCAAGGGCGAAGACCCACCAATTCATATCTA
>CATMVR010000319.1 GCA_950075905.1 uncultured Persicitalea sp.
GCTCACGATTGTGTTCGGGGAGCGCGTCCGAAGTCACACCCGAATTTAAGAAATGACACACTTCATTGAACATATCCACGTGGTATCCTCACCCTACCGTCAAGATACGCTCCTGAAGAGGCCCCCGTTACCCAAACATTGTAGTTCCCGTACCGTGCCTTTGTTACCTCCGTCACACTAGGGAAAAGCTTATCTGAAAGCACCACAATAGTATCCCCCACTGGGATATCAGCATACCTTTGGGCATAAGGCTCTCTACTGTCATGTACTTGCAGAGGGGCCTTGGTAACAAGTGTATACTGTGTAAAATACAATGGATTGCAGCTGCTGAGAAGCATGGCAATAAACAGATACGGGTAGCTTTTTTTCATAGGGTTGAGATTAAATTGATGCCAACATAATCATAGGGATATCTCCCGCTAGCCCTGATCTGCGATCGGGGCTTACTCTCATAGCGTTTTCAACGCGATAGCTGCCAAGCTACCGAATAAACTGGTTCATCGGTATAATGAACCAAGCGCCGTTGCGCTTCGTACCAAAGATAACCAGCCTTCGTGACAGCTCCATTGCCTAAAACACAATCAAGCCAACTATTTTCAAACTACCTCCCCCAACTGCCCCATCGGACAAACCAGCGCCTGACTGCGCTTTTGCAACTCATCCCCACCGTGCACGAGAATCTTTTGCGTCTCGGGAGCTATTTTCTCAAAGTGATGCAGGCCTTTGAAAAAAGCGGGCTGAATCTTTTTTCCTGATTTGATTTCGACGGCTTTCAGTTGGGTACCTTCCTGAATGAGTAAGTCTACCTCGTGGTGACTGCTGGTGTAGTATTTCCTGGCGTCTGTGGGGCGATAAGTTGCCTGATTATCCCTTTCAATAGGGCGGGTACGATCTGCTTGTGAAAGGGTTTGACCGGTAAAAAATAGAGCCGCCCCAGCCAGTTATGAAATACCACAGTGGTAGATAAGGTAAGTACTTTCGTGTTCTGGTCCTGCGGGTGGGGAGCCATAAACAATGAGATCCTGAAATCCAGGTGCTTGTCGTCTTCACCCAGAATGACTTCGTTTTCCATCCGGCTAAGTACCTTAAAAAGACCCAATTGTTCGCCAGGTGTACAGGTAAAGCGGTCGAGTAGTTGCTGCCGGTTTTGAGGTACCTCCGCCGTTTTCAGGCCTAACAGGGCAACGATTTTATTTCGGAGGATAAATAACGTTCCTACCCATTTGGGGCCACTACTGAAAAAGGCTTTACAGGCATCGGCGGCGTTGATCCTGCTGTCGTTATCCGCAAAAGCGCAGGCGTAACTATCCACATAATCGTATTTGCGGGCGTTATAATTCAGCACGGAGCTTTCAGGAAGTACTGTTTTGGTGATCTTCATTTGTAGCGGCAAAATAAAGGTACTGCCTTGCCGGAGTTTTTCCGGACGGAACGTATATGTTGGCGGGCGTGAAAATACGGGAAAATTGGATAGGAAGTACTTCCCCGCGAGCCCGGGCCGCGTCCGATCTGCGATCGGTGCGGTCGCCCGTTGGCGCGGTCGCCCGCAGGCGCTTACTCTTACTATCGTTTTCAACGCGCAATTAGTTATTAAGAATTAGCAAGTACCTTTTGACATTTCTCGTATAAAAATTCTGGTGCAAAATCTGCCCCATTTTCCCATCCAATGGTCCAGGAGCCTAGTCGAAATTTTTTGAAGTACTCTCTATCAAGTAGAGGCTGGAAAATCGGTTTATCTAAATAGTTCTGTAAGTCTACGGTACCTTCCAATCCATCATTAAATTGAAGCCTCAGCCTATAATCCCTTAAATATTCAGCTTTTACTATCCATATATCTTCCATCGCAAATTATTTTAATGGTTCAATCTTCTTTAATGGCAAACCTTCCTGGGCAAGGTACCAGTCCTCCATAAGCTCAGCTTTGTGTAATTCCATCCATTCAAACACTAATTTCAGCGCTCTGGTTGGCATATGACCTTTTACTATTTCCTCCTTAAAATTAACGACAGCCTTGAACTGTCCGTATTCTACATGAAAATGAGGCGGATTGTGATCATTGTAAAACATTTGAATGATGATCCCGTAAAATCTTGAAATTTCTGGCATTGTATTTCAAAGATATTAAATTATCGACTAAAACTTTTGCGATCCACTTCCCCGCTAGCCCTGGCCGGGCCTGATCTTCGATCGGGACGGTCGCCCGCAGGCGCGGTCGCTCGCGGGTACGGCCCGCCGTTGCTGTTGAATCGTTTAGCGTTTTCAACGCGACTCTTACTCAACTACAAGGATTGCCGTTCAGGTTACCTCCTAACTTCTCCAACCGATTGGAAGGAGGAATCCTGAGATCAGCAAGTCATTTCCTTACTCCGTCTCAGAGGGCTGCGGGCTTTCCACTACCTTGCTCTCAAACGCCAATTGGGCAAAGTCGCCGTCGCTCAGCCAGTACTCGGAGGTAGTTAGCTGGTAGCGGTCATTGCCCGTACTTTTCAATTCCCAGACAATGTCTTCCGCCTCCGCAAAAGCAATCTGCCCGGCCAGATGATCTTCAAAAAGGCGTTTCATGAGCGAGCGGTCGGAGAGGCCCCCGGCCAGGGCTTTCAGCGCCAGTTCTTTGGTCAGTGGGGTTTCTGATGGGGTTTCCGGACTAGCTTCAAAGTCAATCACACTTGCCTTCACGTGGGGAAATTTGCCGTTGTAGGCTTTGTAGAGTAGCTGATTGATATTGCAAAGCTGGTGATGCAGCGAAATTTCGGGGTACTCCTCCGAGATTTTATCCAGCTGCATATCGTACGCGATCTGACTGATCTGCCCTTCGTTCAGAAATTCGGACAGGCGGTAGTCCAGCAGGATAGCTGCCGCTTCGGTAGGCTCGCGGTCGGCAATGGCCATGTAAAGGTAGTCTTTGATTTCTTCGTGCTTCAGGGAGTCACCGTCCGGGAAGTCAAACCGTTTGAGCAGTTCCAGGTAGTCTTCGCGGGTCCAGGCGCCGGGCAGTTCGTCCAAACTCGTGATCTTGCTTATTTTGGTGGTATATTTCATTGGGTCTCCATTTCTTGTTGATAAAGTATTCCTGTAAGGTACGCTTTATTTAGCCAAAGCCCATGCGGGTACGGTGTTGGCATACGGTATGATTCACAGGGATACTCCTTCACAGAACGGTTGCTTTACTACCTCCAGCCCAGCCGCGCTAGCCGGTACGACTGCTTCCTGGCTCCGAAGGCGGCAATGTAGCTATTGCCCATATCCGAGACCACTTCAACGGCGGCGCACGGAAGGGTTGCTACCAGTTTGCTGTCGTTGTCAAGGCCAAAGTCCAGTGGATCGGTGGAGGCATAGACGTAGGTTTTCCAGGCGGAGGGATCGTTGGCATCGCGGGTGCGGAAGAGATAGTACCAGCCCCGGTAAAAAAACACGAAGGGCGACTCGGCGTCGAAGGTACCCGCGCCGCCCGCTCCCCCGCGGGAGACAACCTTTGAGGGGCTCCACGTTTGGAGATCGCGGGAGGTGCGGCAGTAGACAGCCCCGGTCGTGTCTGGATGGGCGGTGTAGTAGCAGTAGTAGGTACTGAAAATTTTGATAATCACGGGGTCGCGCAGGTGGTATTCAGAAGAATCTGAAAACAGGATGCGCCCCGGCTCGTCGAAGGATTTGCCATCGCTTTCCGGACTGGTTTTCAGGTAAATGGCTTCGTTGAACATATCGCTGTACACCATTTTATACGTGGGGCCATCCAGAATGACAAAGGGAGCCTGCACCGTGGCGCCCTCGTTGGGCGGTAATAGTTTGATGCCCGTAGGCGTCCAGCTGGTATCTGTCAGCCTCTTTCCCTCCCAGCCATACAGCAGGCGTTTGTGCCTGGGTACCGCTGTGTTGCGGATACAGCCCCACAGCTGCCAGGTACCGTCGGCGGCCTGCCAGATGCCAAAATCTACCGGTTCCTGTCGGGCGGTACCTAATTCGCCTATCTCCGGATTGCCGGTAATATCCCACCAGTTGCCCTGAATGTAGGGAGTTCTGGGTGCTGCCTGAATACTGGCAAACGGGGCAAAAGGCTGGTCGGTAGCCTGGGCCATGCTTAGCGAAGTGACGCACAGACTAGCCACGATAAGGCCAGACAGGTATACTAGCATGGAAAAAGCGTGTTTCATGATCGAGTCAGGGGTACTCCTTGTAAGCAAATATGCTTACAAGATACGGAGACCAGAGTTTTTTGCGGCGTGATGTGTAGATAAAGAAGACACGTTATTCGCTGCCTAGGTTTTCCAAGGGAAGTAAGGCAAAATTAGAACATCTCAACAATGTCTTCCCCCTGGATTCTTATAGGATTGTAGGAAATGATTTTAAAAAGTAAAGCGTCTACTTGGAGTCCTGCCCGGTTAAGATTACATTCAGGGTATCTATAAACCAAAACTCACGACACGTTATGACCGCTTTAATGAATGCTATCAATAAAAATAATGCTGCCCAGGTGAAACAACTCATCGACGACGGGGCGGACGTGAATGAACTCAATAACGGCGACGCGCCGCTGGTCATGGCGGCGTACAAAGGCTACACGGAGATAGTACGGATGCTGCTGGAAGCCGGCGCGGATGTACGGGCCGTGGATCCTGGCATGAAAGCCACGGCGCTGCATGCCGCCGCCTACGCCGGGCGCGCCGAAGCGGCAAAAGTCCTGATCGAGTACAATATCGACATCAATAAGCAGGGGCCCTTCAATGGCTATACCGCGCTCCACGATGCCATCTGGCAGAATAACGTGGACGTGGTGAAGGTACTGCTGGACGCCAATGCGGATATGAGTCTGCGCTCGCACGAGGGCAAAACGCCGCTGGAATTTGCCAAATCAAAAAATCACCGGGAGATCGTGGCTATGCTGGAAAACAAGATGGGGGAGTAGGAGAGGGTACCCCTACCGCACCCCTCCAAGCCCAAACTGATCGCCCATAGCCACGGGTTTTCCGTTCTGAAAGTGAATCTCTACCATCTTCTCGCTTTGTACGGCGTTGTGGTCGGCGTCTTCCAGGGTGGCTACTATGCGGCGGGTTTTTACGTCAATGACGTCACCGGTGCAGGGGTAGGCATACTTGCCGTCTACACTGAACGTAATCCAGCCGGGCATGTCGCGGGTTTGGATGGTGGTTTTCTGCACAGGGGGCATCACGGTATTGTCGAAGACATGCAGGCGCTCATTGGCACCGTCGCACACCCACAGTTCCTTTTCGTCGGGCGTGAGGCCAATGCCGTGGCTGGGGCAGCCGTGGCGTTTTACGTCGCCGATGTCGAAGCCTTCCACCACCACGCGGTGCAGCATTTTGCCGGTACGGAGGTCGCCCACTTCAAAGCCCAGCAGGCCGTTGACATTGACGTATACCAGCGTTTCGGCTCCATTGATGGTGAAGGGCCGGATGGCGGCTGTAAAGGGCCCCACCTGTTTGGCGATGCTGTGCGTTTTGGTCTCGGCTACGTTGAGCATGTTGGATTTAAGTCCGGCCAGGTACACGTACTCGCCCGTAGGGCCGTAAATAGTATTATGCGAGCCGGAGTTTGTCACGATTTTGGTGATGACATTTCCCGTTTTGGCATCCACCACCGTCCAGAACTCC
This sequence comes from uncultured Persicitalea sp., assembly GCA_950075905.1. Lineage (GTDB taxonomy): Bacteria > Bacteroidota > Bacteroidia > Cytophagales > Spirosomataceae > CATMVR01. The sequence goes on from CATMVR010000319.1 coordinate 5,607, forward strand.
TTTTCGAGCGACGGCGCGTAGATGGTCTTGCCGTCGGGCGAGATAGAGATCCGGTCCACACCGCCTTCGTACTGCTTCTCCCACACCAGCTTTTCGGTGGTCAGGTCGTAGCATTGAATGGCTTCCAGCGTGCTGATATAGATGCAATTCGTGGCCAAACTCACGTCCACACCCTTGACGTTAGACACCGTACCGTTGGCTTTGAAACCACCGGGCGTGGGAATGAATTTGACGGGCCGGTGGCCGTTGTCAATGTCGAACACATGAATGCCGTGCCCACCGTAGCCGAGGTAGTTGCGGATGCCGGGCGTGACGACGTACAGGTAGCGCTGGGTTTTGGCCTCTGGATTGGGCTGTATGGTAGCTACCCAGGCGGTGGCGGTCAGGAGAAGGGCCAGGAGAATTATTGGGAGTTTGAATTTCATAAGGATTGTTTTTTTAGGTAATTGAATTTCTTCTCGGATGACAGGTTACAGGGTACTATTTCCTTACTCCACCCCTACGGCAACTCAAACGCTACGTACTTATCATCCGATTTGGTTTTCAGCTTACCACCCCCGCAGGCGA
>CATMVR010000320.1 GCA_950075905.1 uncultured Persicitalea sp.
CGGCCGAAAAGCCGTTTTTCATGTAGGCCACGCCCGGCTCCACCGATACAATGTACCCCGGCCGGCGAAAGCCCCGGCTGCCACCAATCAGGTCTTGGGAAGGTACCCCTTCTACCCGGCCGCCCAGCAATACGGAGAATCCTTTTAGGAAAGGCAGCGACTGATTGACGCCCGCCCGGGCTGCAAACTGATCGGGTACCGAGAAGTATCCATCCACCGGATTGGGGTCCGTGGCCGGGTTGCGGTTGATCCCGTTGGTTTCGCGGGGATTAAACAGATAAAATCCGTTGGCGTAAAAAGAGGTGTTATCACCTACCTGTATGTACCCCTGACCTTCCAGGCTGAATCCCACGCCACCGTCACCTAGCTGGATGGACTGGTCTACGGGTTTGCGGATGAGGTAGTCCACGCCTTCTTTATCAAGCTTGTGAAAATCGCCCTGCACGTTATAGTTGCCCGTTGGAAGTTTAACTCCCACACCCAGCGCTACATTGTATTTTTTCAGCTTCATGGGATCAATCAGCCAATAGCTGGACGAAATGCGCAAATCACCAATGCCCGCTGACTTTGTATGGAAGCGCTTTTGATCAGGATTAGCCGTCAAGCTGTTGCCGTAGTGCTCATAGAGCGACGAGCGGTCGTTGTGCAGTACGGGCAAATTCACCGCAAAAGACAGGCGGTTGGTGGGTTGAAAACTGATGCCCAAATCAAACGCATGCGATAGATTAACAACTTCCGTATTGTTTTCAATGCGCTCATGCTCTTCTACGTCGCCCCGATAGTGCCGGAACGAGCGGAAGTAGCGATAGCCGGTATTGACCTGCCACTTGCTGTGTTTTTGCTTGAAAAGATCGGAAGAAGAAAGACCGGGAGCCGCGCAGCTCATGTGCCGCACCGCCACACAACCTTGCCCCAAAGACACTGATATAGTAAGAATGGAAAGTACCAGAGAATATAAAATAGCTTTCATGATTCGATAAGAATTGAATGGGTAAATGAATAAAATGGGAAGGAAAGGGACCTGCTACCTTGGGATTCTGCCCTTGCAAAGCGCAAACCCGAATACGGGTACATAGCCTTTCGGTTCTAAAACCGAAGGCGCAAACCTTTCCCGAAAAGAATAATTACCCGATCAGCTCCGGAGGTGGGCTGAGAATCAGAAAGGAAGGAGAAACATGAAATGGAGTAGAGGAGAGCGCTTGCGGGGCAGCCGCTACCCAATCGTACAGGTAGAAATAGGTGCGCGGCTGCGCCGCAAAATAGTCCTTGATCAAGTGGCTGACCCAGCCCGCGGCCTTTTCGGAGGTACCCGGCAGGCCCGTTACGGTGATCTTCACCCATTCGGAAAGAGAGTCAAAAATTGCCTTTTCGGTATGGTCTTTCACGGCGAGCACAATCAGGGTATCGCCTACCAGCTCCTGCTTGTAAAGTTTATAAAATTCGTCGTTGTAGCGGATTTGGCCTTCGATAAGCTCGGGAGACTGCCGGTTTTCGGTCCAGTAGGGTAGGTTAAGGGGGATTTTGATCGTGAAGAGTTCATCTTCCCCAAAGGCGTGGGAGTCGAGGCGTTCCTTCATTTCGTACTGCGCTTTTAGCTGCATGCACAGGTACACGGGGTAGTACCCCAATGCATTGAGCATGAGCAGAAAAACAGCACCGATAAGAAGTAAACGTTTCACCCGATAGGTATCTCGTTAGGTACTTAACTAAGGTTTCTTTCAGAAAGAAATCATTATTGGATTCCTTTCAAATACAAAAATTAATAGAAAAAGTGATAAAAGAAAGAGGAATCCTGCTGCGTCGCTGATTTTCATAAAAATATTTGGTACTCTCCTTTCTCCTGATCTATATTTGCAGCCAATAACGAAAAGAGTCTTACAAAGAGTTTTTACGATAAAATGAATCATTCCCTGAACAATGCATGGTGGTGGCGTTCTTCTCTCCGAGATGAACCGACCTCCCTTTATGCGTGATCAGGAAAGATATAAAACGTACAAAGCGGCTCGCTGTTCATCGGAACGGCGAGCCGCTTTTTTTAATCCTGATTTTCCTAACAACCTGTATTACTGCTCATGTCTACCACGTACTCTATCACAACCCGCAACAAAAAGCTATTGGCTGATACCCTGACGCCCGTATCCATCTACCTCAAACTCCGCGACCGCTTTGTGAATACTCTGCTGCTGGAAAGCTCCGACTACCACGGCAACGAGGATTCGTTTTCGTACATCTGCTGCGATCCGGTGGCCTCTTTTACGCTCAATGACGGCAAGGTAGAACAGCTTTTTCCCGATGGTACTACCAAAAGCATCACCCTCGCCACCCCCAAAGAAGCGATATCGGTATTGCAGCAGTTTGCGCAGCGGTTCCGGTCAGAGCCCAGCCCGTTTCCTTTCATTACCAATGGACTATTTGGCCATATAACCTACGATTCGGTCGCGTATTTTGAGGACATCAGCATTCAGCCACCTTCGCCCGAAACCGCCATTGATCAGATCCTTTATCAGGTATACCGCTACGTGATTGCCATCAATCACTTCAAAGATGAGCTCTATATTTTTGAACACAATTACGGGATACAGCCGTCGTCCGAAGGCTTGGAACAGATCGAAGTACTGATCAAAAACCGGAATTTCCCAACCTATACGTTCAAGACCACCTCGGAGGAATCGTCTAACGTGACGGACGATGAAATGCGGGGCGTCATTCAGACCTGCATCGACCACTGCCACCGGGGAGATGTGTTTCAGATTGTGCCGTCGCGGCGCTTTCAGCGAAATTTTCTGGGCGATGAGTTCAACGTGTACCGCGCCCTGCGCTCTATCAACCCTTCGCCTTACCTGTTTTACTTCGACTACGGCAATTACAAAATCTTCGGTTCTTCACCCGAGAAACAGATTTTTATCAAAAATGGGCAAGCTGAAATTCACCCTATCGCTGGCACTTTCAAGCGCACCGGCGACGACAGCGCCGACGCGGAAGCAGCTCAGCAACTCCTCAACGACCCCAAGGAAACCGCCGAGCACGTGATGCTGGTAGACCTGGCCCGCAACGACCTCAGCCGCAGCTGCGATGCCGTGAAGGTAGTTACCTACAAGGAAGTGCAGTTTTACTCCCACGTCATTCACCTGGTCTCGAAGGTTACCGGTACCATGAAACCCGGTACTAATCCACTACAACTGGTGGCCGATACTTTCCCGGCCGGAACGCTCTCGGGCGCTCCCAAGCACAATGCCATGACCATCATCAACGGGCTCGAAACCAGCAACCGGAGCATCTACGGCGGTGCGATTGGCTTCATGGATTTCAACGGCGACTTTAACCACGCCATCGCTATCCGGACGTTCTTAAGTAAGGACAATACGCTGTTTTTCCGGGCTGGCATGGGCGTCGTGGCCAAATCTAACGTAGAGAGCGAGCTTAATGAAGTCAATAATAAACTCGCTGCTTTACGGAAGGCCATCGAAGTAGCCGAGACTATTTAACTGCGATATTCAAACACCTACCTATTTCTATTTTTCTTTTCTCTCATGAAAATTCTGGTTTTAGATAATTACGATTCCTTCACCTACAACCTCGTGTACATTCTGCGCGAGTTGCACGATCAGGTGGAGGTATACCGAAACGATAAAATTTCGCTGGAAAACGTGGCCAACTACGATAAGATACTACTCTCGCCGGGTCCCGGCATTCCGTCGGAAGCGGGCATCATGCTCGATCTGGTGAAAGAATATGCCTCTTCCAAAAGCATTCTGGGTATCTGCCTGGGCCATCAGGGCATCGGGGAGGTATTTGGCGGCAGCCTCGAAAACATGTCGGATGTGCTGCACGGTATCAGCGACAAAAATATCGTGACCGATACCTCTGAGCGGATTTTTAAAGGTCTGCCCGCAGAGTTTCAGGTAGGGCGCTACCACTCCTGGACGGTAATTCCCGAGAGCGTACCCAAGAGTATGACCGTCACGGCCGTGGACGAGCAGGGTAGGGTGATGGGGCTATCGCATAAGCAGTATGACGTGCGCGGGTTGCAGTTTCACCCGGAATCGGTTCTGACCGAGCACGGAAAAGAAATGCTCCAAAACTGGCTCGATGCCTAGGTGGGGATTGGTTATTGGCTATCCGTTATTGAATTACAATACACTGAATACCAATGTATTGGCCTGTTTTTTCATCAAAGAACGGTCAACTTATTCCAGGCAAGTACAAACGACCTAATTGCTAACAGCCTAACAGCTAACTACTATTCATGAAAAAAATACTAAACCACCTTTTTGAATACAAAGCCCTCACCAAAGAGCAGTCCAAGGAAGTACTGATGGGCATCGCCAAGGGCGACTATAATACCTCGCAGATTGCCGCCTTTCTAACTATCTACGCCATGCGGAGCATCACCGTGGCGGAGCTGGAAGGCTTCCGCGACGCCATGCTGGAACTCTGCGTGGCCGTTGACCTCGCCGACTACGATCCGATGGACGTATGTGGTACGGGTGGTGATGGCAAGGATACCTTCAACATCTCTACCCTGTCGTGTTTTGTGGTAGCCGGCGCGGGGCAACGGGTAGCCAAGCACGGCAACCACGGCGTGTCGTCACTCTGCGGATCTTCTACGGTTTTGGAATATCTGGGCGTGAAATTCAGCAACGATCAGAGCTTTCTTGAAAAGGCTATTGATCAGGCCGGCGTATGCTTTTTGCACGCACCACTTTTCCACCCGGCTATGAAGAATGTGGCTCCCGTGCGGCGTGAACTAGGGGTTAAAACTTTTTTCAATATGCTGGGCCCGCTGGTCAACCCGGCCTTTCCCAAAAAGCAGCTTGCCGGGGTATTCAGCCTTGAATTAGCGAGACTTTATGCGTATCTTTACCAACAAACCGACAAGCAGTTTATGGTTGTTCACGCCCTGGACGGTTATGATGAAGTTTCACTGACAGGTCCCTTTAAAATTATCACTGCCCACGCCGAGCACGTGCTTACTCCCTCGCAACTGGGACTCGATACCGTACGGCCCGAAGCGCTCTCCGGCGGAGAAACCGTAGCCGAATCTGCGCAGATTTTCATGAATGTACTTAACGACGAAGCAACACCCGTGCAAAAACAGGCCGTGGCGGCCAATGCCGCCTTGGCTCTCTACGCCGCTGAGCCGTCGCTGAGCCTGACCGAAGCCGTAGCACAAGCCACGGAGTCCATCGAAAGCAAACAGGCGTTGGCCTGCTTTAACAAACTGGTTGCCCTATGATCACAAGCCTGGATCAACTCGATGTAAGCAAAACGTACAGCTACGCCGACTACCTGAAATGGCAGTTTGAGGAGCGGGTGGAGTTGATTAAGGGGAAACTGTTTAAGATGTCTCCGGCACCTAGCCGCAAGCATCAGGAGATTGCCAGCCTTTTTCATGGCCAACTTTACCAATTTCTCAATTCACAATCCTGTCAACTTTACTTTGCGCCCTTCGACGTGCGCCTCACACCTCGTAAAGCTGACAAATCTGACAAAATACACACGGTCGTGCAGCCTGATATCTGCGTGATCTGTGATCGAAGTAAACTTGACGACAAAGGAGCCATCGGCGCACCTGATTTGATTATTGAAATTCTATCGCCGGGCAACTCCCAGACCGAGATGAAAAACAAATTTGAGGTCTATGAGGAAAATGGCGTCCGCGAGTACTGGATCGTGGATCCGGCCAATGAGGTGGTGTGGGCCTACATACTGAACGATGAAGGGAGATATATTGGATTACATCCTTTTACATTGGAAGACGAGCTAACCAGCCACGTGTTTCCGGAGTTTAAACTAAACGTTGCGGATATTTTTAAAGATTGACCTGATTTGGTAAAAGAGTACGATGAATATATTAGATAAAATTGTCGCGCAAAAGCGCATAGAAGTAGCGGCCGCCAAGGCTGGGAAGAAGCAACCTGAGTTTGAAAAAGACCCTCTCTTTTCCCGCCCCGGGTTATCTCTTGCGGCGGCATTGCGCAGTACCCCCACGCCGGGCATCATCGCCGAGTTCAAGCGTCAGTCGCCCTCCAAGGGTATCATCAACGATCAGGTAAAACCCGAAGATGTGACGGCCGGCTATACGGCCGCCGGAGCCAAATGCCTGTCGGTACTGACCGACACGCCTTTCTTTGGCGGTACCTTCGAAGATTTTGCCAAAGCCC
>CATMVR010000321.1 GCA_950075905.1 uncultured Persicitalea sp.
CCCAGCTGCTTCTGGTAGTCGAGCAGCGTGCCGGTTAGGGGGTTGATGTACTCCGCAATGAACGTCAGGCGGTCGAAGGTGTCGAAGTCCGGATGCTGTTTGGTAAAATCAATGGCCTGCCCGAAGAGCCGGTTCAGCCCGGTTTCTTCTTCTCCGGCAAACAAATCCACGTAGCGCTGCAGGGCCCCCAGATTGGTGGTCAACTCAGGAATGGCCGTCTGGCAGATGGGCGTATCAAAGCCCGATACCCCGAGGGTAATATTCCGGAATAGCTGCAGCCGGATGGCTTCGAAAAGGTGCGCTTCGGTAAAGTCGGTGGCCGCCCACAACGCGCGGTAGCGGCGCAGCTCGGGTTGCAGCTTGCGTACTTCCCGCACCAGCTCGGTACGGGCGCTGGTATCGAAGGGAAAAATCATTTCTTCGATCACCTGCAAGCCCCCCGGCTCAAAGGATTTGTTTTCTTCCAGCTCGTACTCGGGCAGGGCCGGGCCGTTGACCAGCCGGCTGGTAGTGGGATAAAAGTACTCGGTGAAGTGCTCGATTTTCTTGTAGACCAGCCGGCACCGGTAGAAGGTCTCCTGAATAGAATCCTGGTCGCTACCCGACTGCGCCAGTTGCAGCAACGGACCGTTGACCAGCGATTCGAGCGAATCCAGGTCCTGTAAAAACAGGGCTTTCGCTTCTTCCTTCGGCGTAGGCGTGGGGCGGCAGCTGATGGCAAAAACCGCCAGGATCAGAAAACTGAGAGTGAGGTAGAGTGACCTGTTCATGGGCTTTAAAAAACAAAGAAGACCTGTCAGCGGAAAAGCTGACAGGTCAGGGTATATCTTGCAGCTTACTTCGCAACGCCCCGCACAATGACTACCTGCCCACCCTCCGTAAAGGAGCTTGACAGATCGGACGTTTTGGTAGCGGTGCTGCCATCAGCTCCGGCAAATTTAGGATCACGCCAGGTGTGGGAGTGGATATTTACCACAAACGTATTGGGTACGCCGGTGAGGTCGGAGATGTCATACATGGCACCGTACTCCCAGGAGCTAAGAAACTGGGTTTGGGTAGAATTATACTTTGCTTCAAATGAGGCATCACCGCGGCGATGGTTCATTTCCAGCATAGGTTTAAGGATTTTGGAACCGGTATGGTACTGCCAGATACGGCCATCGTGTTTGTTATCAATGTAGTATTGATCTCCATCTTCCTGAATGTACACAAAGTCTTTCGTCACGCAGATGTTGTCGGGATTAGTGATAGAAAGCCCTGGGGTTTCGTCGCCATCTACCACTACTTCCAGCTTTCCTTTCAGAGGATTGCCAGCGTCCAATTCGAGATGGTACACCCGGCCCCACATCGTTTTGCCAGGAATGGGGTCTTTACGATTGCTGGCCTGACCAGTCACCGAAAAATACACATGGCGGGCGGCTTCGGCGCTGCCTTTGCCGTAGTCGGCGTCTTCTACCCGGGCAAACTGAATGGCCCGTTTATCCACCGACTGGGCGGCAATCTGGGCACCAGTTTGAGTTTTCACATTATCTACCTCCACAAATTCTACCTCGTATTGAGTGCCCCGTTTCATGTCAGTTTCGATGGTATTTTGGTTGGTTCGTCGCAGGAAGTACAGTTTTCCGTTTTGTAAATCTCCCACTGTGCCCGATACGTAGGCCAGCAACTGACCGTTGCCGTGATCTTCACTAATTATAATTACGGTTTTGCCGGGGTAGGCATTTGCGGGAAGAGGAACGGCGTTTTCCATGGACGCCTTTCCTAGTGCAGGCAGCACCCGGCTAGTATTGGAGGGATCGGCAGCTCCTGTTACGCTAATGGCGTGCACCATCGACTCGGTACCGCTTTCGCCAGCGGTCAGGAATACGGGTCCAAAGCCATGCACTTCGGGCATAGCAAGGGTAGCCGAGCACAGACGCCAGGTACCTCCATCGTAGTTGACGATGTACTCGCCTTTGACGGGTTTGAGGGTATTGTCCAAAAACACCCGCGAAACCGAGCGGTTTACTTCGTGGTTGCTGAGCATAATGAAACCTTCGCCGGTGGGGTTTCTGATGATGCCTGCACCATCGGGCTGACCGCCAAAAATAAAACCCGGCGATTGTTCCAGCACATCATCCGATGAGATCAGCGTTGTAATTTCCAGGCTTTCAAATCCTGGAAGCGCTTTTACGAATGAAGGTGTTACCGAATAATCTTTCAGAACAATTTCGGTAGCTGGGACTGTTTCGCTATTCTTATTGCAGGAAGCCAATAGGGATATTAGCAGCAGGGCGTAGCCAAGAGGTGTTATAAATTTCATAAAAATTTGCAGAAGGCTGATACGGGGGGAGGGTATGAAATCCGTACAACCTTTACTTATCCGAAAGATAACAAAACTTTGGGGAAGGCCTAAAACCCAATCGTCAGCCGCACCCCCGGACTGAGGTTTTTGAAGGTACCATTGAAGTACACCTCCGGTTCGATTTTAAGCACGGGCGTCAGGTTGAAGCCGCCGGAGATACGCCAGGTGTTGGGTTCGTAGTAGCCGCCGTTGCTCACCACCTGATAGCCTACGGTGAGTTGCCCCGTTTGTTTCACTTCTCTGTTTTCGATGCGTGTTTTACTTGTTTTTTTGAAGAAAGACAGCCCCGCCAGCACAAAGCCATTCTGGTGGAGGACCGTTTTTCCTTCGGAATTCCGGCTATAAAAGTACTGGTGATGGTAGCCAAAGCGGGGCTGAATGGGGGACTTGGCAAAATAAAAAGCAAACTCCGCGTTGAGGGAGGTCATCCAGTTGCCCCGAATATAGCCCAGGCTGGCGCTGGGGGAAATGATGAGCATATCGGAGCCAAAGTTGGTGACCTGCACCTGTCGGTCGCCCAGGTACCGGCCGTACACTTCGGGCGAGCGTTCGAGTACGATCGGGTCGGTTTTCTTTTCCAGGCTCTGAATGAGGTAAGCTGTTTTCTCCCGGATTTCGTCAAAGAGCTGGGGTAACTCCCGCACATCATTGAGCAGCAGGTACAGGTCGGCCTGCTGATTGTTGGCTTTATTGACCGAAATATGCAGCGTATCCTGCACCGACTTCACCTGCACCAGCTCGTTGTTCAGAACCGAAAACTCGGAGGTACTTTGCGGGTACTTCTTCCACCGCAGCTGCGGCGCTTCCCCGTCGCGGAGTACATAGTGCACCGAGGTACCTTCGGTGTCGTCGGGTAGCTGGGTAATGAAGCGCCCGTACTCGTTCCAGAACTGGCGCACCAGCGAGTCGGGGCGCTGCACGAGGCGGGAACCGGAGTACTTCTTACTCAACAGGAGTAGTCGGTTTCCCTTGGAGAGCTGTATTTCGAAAGCTGTGGGCTTCAAGAATTCCGGATAAGCTTTTTTGAACGCATCAAAGTCCAGTACGCCGGGCTGGTCGGAAGACGGCATTTCGTTTTTTTGGGCCAATAGGGGGTCAGTGACGCTCCCCAGCAGGAGAGCGATCCATACGATTATCTTTTTCATGAAAATGGGTTGGTAAAAAAGTGAGTGGGTAAAGCGGGATTAGTTGGGAATGGAAATAGTCAACGGGTTTTTCGGTTCTGCGGGTGAAGGGCCGGAGCCGGTAGCGGGCAGGCCAATGCGCAACACTACCTGCGCGCGGGCTTTGGTTTCGGTCTCCTTCTGCCGGTTCAGCTCATTGCGGTGCACGATGCGGTACCTGGGCTTCGGGGACCGGGCGGCGGGAGTCGAAAGTGAATCGGGCCTTTCCTCCGCCGGGTTTTCTTCCACAGGTGCTTTGGCCGCTGCCAGTACCTTTTCTTCAAGTAATGTAGGAGGATTAGTGCTGCCGTTCGGGGAGGTACCGGGTACTACTATCTCCTGAGCGATGCTGCTGGCAGATCCTCTTTTTTTCGGAGTACCGGCCTTCGCCAGCGTTTCCCGATCTGGCTGATCCGTTGCAACAGGTACCTTCTTGTGCGTTTCTCTGGGCTCAGGAATGGGTACTACTTTCACGGCCATTCTGGTTTGCACCGCCGGTTCTGCCGACTGTCCCCACCACTCTCCGCCCGCTACCAAAGCCAGCGCTACCACGGCGGCCGAGGCCCGCCACCAGGCCGGTACCTTTCTTTTTGGCTTCGCCAGTTCGGGACGTAGCTGCTGCCAGAAAGCCTCCGGGTCGAAATCGCGGTGGGACTGGTCGGCCAGGTAGTCCGCATTGCTCTTGAAAAGGTCGTCTATCTTATCTTCGTTCATAGCTGTATCCGTTTTTGATCAGCAGCGCCTGCAAGGCCGCACGGGCTTTGCTGAGTTGTGATTTGGAAGTATTTTCACTGATATTCAGCATAGTACCTATCTCCTGATGTGAGTACCCTTCCAGCGCGTGCAGACAGAAAACCGTCCGATATCCATCGGGAAGGCTCAGAATCAGTTCGTGGATGGCTTCCGCGTGCAAATCGCCTTCTACCGAGGCCGCTAGCGAAGTACCTGTTTCGGTACCCGTATCGTCCCAAAACCACTCGTCTTTTTTTGTTTTGCGAAGGTGCATCAGGGCTTCGTTCACCACGATGCGCTTCATCCATACTTCCAGCTCGGTATCGCTGCGGTACTCGAATGTCTTGATACTGCCAAAAATTTTCAGAAAGCCATTCATCAGTACCTCTTCGGTTTCCAGCGGATTCTTCACGTAGCGGCGGCACAGGCGGAAGAGCCGATTGGCGAAGTGATCGTACAGACGCTTCTGGGCGAAGGGGTTGTCCCGTTGGCATTGGCGTACGATTTCCGCGAGCATGAGGTAGTTGGTTCGGTTTCAGGTATAGAAATGCAAAAAATCTCCGAAGGGTTGCCTGCGGAGATTTTTTAATTCTGATTTTCAGAAAATAAGTGTCTTTTCAGTCTACCAGAAAGGCATCCAGCGCTTTGGTGGGGCGGCCATCGCTGCCCCAGGCGCTAAGGCCGTATTTTGACCAGCTTCTTGCACCCTGCGGCTCCCAGTAGAGTACGCCCAGGCCCTTGCCATCGGGTACGGCCTTTACTTTTTGTTGCACCGCCACCAGCATATCGTAGGTATTCTGCACCTTATGGTCTTCGCCACCTATCTCTACCACCATTACCTCCTTGCCGTAGCGGGCGGCCAGGTCGTTGAGGTTGGCGCCCAGATCATCGATGGAAAGGGTGTAATCTGGATTCCCTTTCAGCCAGAAGGGGTAGTACGACAGGCCGATCACGTCGTACTTGGTGCCGTGGGTTCGGGCGTTATCAAACCAGGTACGGAACCGGCTGCGGTTGTTGCCCTGGTCTACGTGTAGTATTACTTTGGACATTGGGCTTACGGCCTTTACGGCGTCGTAGCCTTTATTGATAAGCTGCGCCAGCTGCGGCCAGTTGGCCGTACTTCCTTCGGGGTAGATCATGCCGCCGGGTATTTCGTTGCCAACCTGCACCCACTCGGGCGATACCCCCGCGGCTTTGAGGGCAGTCATTACGTCGTAGGTATAATTGTAGACATCGTCCAGAAGCTGCGAAAAACTATGTCCTTCCCACGCTTTGGGTTTGTGCTGTTTGCCGGGATCGGCCCAGGTATCGCTGTAATGAAAATTGATCATAACCCGCATGCCCCACTTTTGGGCCCGTACGGCCAGAGCTACTGTTTCTTCCTTGCTACAATGCCCGCTTTGGGGATGATCGGAAGGATCTACCCAGGTACGCAGGCGTACAGTATTGAAGCCGTGGTCTTTCAGAATCTGGAAGCAGTCCTGGGCTACGCCCTGATCGTTGTAGAAGGTATAGCCGGTGGCTTCCATCTGCGGTAGCCAGCTAATATCGCCGCCTTTGGCAAAGGTACCGGCATGGCCGGTAGATTGTGGTACTACGGATTTCTGGGACACACAGCCCGCGGGCCAGAGAAAGCTAAGGGCCAGCAGGAGGACTGAAAGAGTGATTCGCATAGCAGATCTACGTTGCGGGATGGTTCGAACAAAAATACCTTAATTCCACATAAATCCCGCTGATCGGGCCAGTGGCCCTGCCTCTTTTTGTAGAAAACTCCGAAAAAAATCAGCGGGTATGAATGGGCTGGTACCTGGCCCGCACAAACATATATATACCGTAGCAAAGAAGCCCAAGCGCAATGATACCCAGCAGCCAGGAGCCATACTCATTCTCCAGAAAGCTGAATGCCGACTCAGAACCGCCC
>CATMVR010000322.1 GCA_950075905.1 uncultured Persicitalea sp.
ATAGATATTCTCCGGGTCTTTTTCCTTCTTTTCCTCGGTCAATTTTGACGACTGACGGTATGTTGCCGACATGACTATTTGTTTTACAAGCCGCTTTACGTTCCAGCCGTGCTCCATAAAATCAACAGCCAGCCAGTCGAGCAGCAACGGATGTGACGGCAAGTCGCCTTGCATGCCAAAGTCGCCTGTACTTTTTACAATTCCCTGGCCAAAAAACTCCTGCCATACCTGATTCACAAAAACCCTTGCTGTCAACGGATTATTCTTATCAAACATCCACCTCGCAAGCCCTAGACGATTTCTTGGATACAGGGTCGTGTCATATTTCATGACAGCCTTTAACCCACTTGCCGTCACAACCCGCCCAGGTGCATCATACACACCCCGGTTCAGTATGTGAGTAGGCCGGAGCGTATCGTTTTCACTCATTACCGAGACCGAAATCGTACTTGTATCAGGGTTGTTAACGAAGTTCAGGATACTCTTTCGATCTGCATCAGTGATATCAAGGGCAGGAACGACTGCTGTCCCTCTTACTATTTTTGCCTGTCCCTTTTCCTTAGAATTATTAAAGAAGGCGAAAAACCGGTAATAGTCTTCCTGCGAAATTGGGTCGTATTTATGATCGTGGCATTGCGCACACTCCACAGTTAGCCCCATCAGGCCGGAGCTTACCGTTTTCGTTTTATCCAGGTTATATTCAATCCTGTATTCTTCCAGGATGATCCCCGCTTCCTCATTGTATTTATGATTTCTCAGAAAAGCTGTGGCCAATATCTGCTCTTTGCTGGCATTTGGCATTAAATCCCCCGCCAGTTGCCAGGTAACAAACCGATCATAAGGTATATTTTTATTAAATGCACTGATCACCCAATCTCTCCATGGCCACTGGGTTCTGGAATGATCATTCTGATACCCAAAGGAATCGCCATACCTTGCCACATCCATCCATTGCACGGCCATTTTTTCCCCAAACGATTTCTTAGCTATCAGTTCGTCCACAATCTTTTCATAAGATTTCTCACTTGCTTCCTTATCGAACTTTTGCTGAAGATCCAGAGAGGGGGACAAGCCGGTAAGATCCAGAGATAACCTTTTTAAAAGTTGTTCCTGACTTGCTTGCCCGCTGGGCTCAAGCCCCTTTTCTTCCATTTTAGCAAGTGTAAAGAAATCAATCTCGTTCTTTGGCCAGCTTTCCTCCCTGACCTCCGGCAATGGAGCTTTCCTCGGCGTCACAAAGGCCCAATGTTGCTCGTACTTAGCACCCTGCTCGATCCATTTTTTTAATAAGCCAATTTCATTTTCAGTCAAAAGGCCAAGATGTGAATTGGGTGTAGGCATTTGATAGTCGGGATCGAAAGAAATTATTCTCTTATAAACTTCCGATGCTTCCGGATTCCCCGGAACAATGGCAAAACCCTTCCCTTCTTTGAGCTTGGCATGGGCGCTCTCGGCTTTGTCCAGCCGCAGGTTTGCCTCACGTTTTTGAGCATCGGGCCCGTGGCAGGCAAAGCATTTGTCAGACAGGATGGGACGGATATCAAAATTATAACTTATGACGTCGTTACCCGGTTTACTTGTTAATGTTACGTTGTTTTTGAAGCATGAAGCCACCAGAAGCGCTGCGGCACTAAATGTAATTACCAAATATATAACTTGCTTATTCATACTATAGTTGTAGCCGTTAATAAGTGTTGAGAACATTGAGGCGTTATCTTCCCTTTTTTGCCTGCTGGGTGAGCAGTACTATTTCGCTATGTTGTCAGGTTTGGATTTCATTCACTACCCTTCCGTGAACATCCGTGAGGCGGAATCTGCGTCAAACTTACCGCGGCGTTTGAGATCAACGTTCAATCCGGCCGTAGCTTGGTCAACCTGCTTGCATAGGTTGGCCATTCCTTTCGGAAGCGAGCCCTGGTGGTCCCAGCCCCGGTGAAATAACTGTACAAAACGAACGTCTTTCTCCAGCAACTTCCTGGCAGACAATTCGCCGTGCAACTCCCCTTATCTCGGCTATCAGGACCGAAAAGTTCAAATTCTTCGTCCTGCACACCGGCCGTGTCCACTACTTCCAGCACGGAAGTCTGTTTCTGAAAGCTCCGAATTTTTCCTTTGACTGAAACAGTTACGCCCGGAATCCCCTGGCACTGCTCATCAACGACTTTCCCCGATATAGGCGTCTGACCGAAGGCTGCAGGGGTAAAAAATGCCAGCAAAAGGACCATTTACAAGCGTAGCAAATAGTTTTGCATAAATTGAGGTAGTGAGGGGTTGTTTATAAAAGGGATATTTATAGTAAGTCAAAAGTACCATGTTGTACACAAAGTGCAAAATTTTATTGCGAAAACACTGGATTTTACAAAATAGGTCATATGAAAATACTAAATCAATGGAGATTTTTCGGTTAATGATGGATAATTTATGAATCATTCCATAAGGCTAGGGAGTGTAAAGTGAACTGTGTCATATTCCTTTGGAGGCCTATAAATGGCTCTCTTTGACTGTATCCTGTCCCCCAATTGACTGTGGAGCTGTGACATAGTCAAAATGTACGAAGGTAGCCCCAGTTTTGATGTGGCATCGTCCACCTTTTGGAAAAATCTATTACGGCCATACAGACCAGTTTCTGCAGAGCCATATCCCAGGAAAAAGTGCCCTTGGTCCTCGCGCTTGCCCGAACGGTGGACGCAGTCCAAAAAGGCGAACGTATTAATGCTTTCTTGGGAGCGTATACACCCTTTGCTAAGTAACGGATTGACCAAATCTGTGATATGCGAAATATTGGTGGTAGGGATCCTCTTGGCATACCTCTCCATGATGAACCCCTCTGGTGTCGCGCCTCTTCTGTGAAAAAGGATTCGTCCACTTCAGGTAGTATTCTAGTTTATTCCATAGGAGTCTTGACGAAGAGGGGGTTAACATAACGATTGCTTATAGAACTTAATGTATTGCCCTGAAATAGCCTTAATCATTACGCTGATTGGGCATAAATGATTCCTACCAAGCCCATGAAGGCAGTCCATCTGATGGTTAACAAGAGGAAATCTGATCTGTGTAAAAAAGCTACGGGAGCCCTATGGTATTGGGATTGCAGTGGTGCTGGGACTGGTAATAAAATGAAACATTAGGATATAGATTAACAAACATGTAATCTATATCCTAATGTTCGTAAGAAAAGGTCGAATTTTTCGAACAACACAATTAAGTCATTTTGCCCGGGAGCCTGCCGTTTTAATGCTTCATGGGCCCACCCGCTTTTACCTTCCCCAACACATCCAGCGCCGACCGGAAGCCCTTCGCCAGCCCGGTGGCTGGTCCCTGCCCGTAGTAATGCAGGAATATCATGTGGGGATCGTCTCCCAGCATGTGATTGTGCAGGGCTACCACTTCCAGTCCGTTGGACCGGAGCGCTTTGATCACCGGATTCACTTCGTGCGTCAGCATGGCGATATCCCCAGCAATGTGGGCCTTGTCGCGCTGCCCGGCAAAGGACGCCCAGGAGTTTAGGCCGATGGCGGCTGTCATGTCGGCCCCCATGGCGGTAATGCTCAGGTCATCGCGTCCAATCGTGTACTTGTAGGTGGGCCCGTTGACGGCACCCTTGTGGCCCACCACGGCATCCAGGGTCGCCAGGTCGAATATATCGGTCGCCGTAGGGCCCGAACCCGAGGGGGTGGGCTGGTTGGCCGGAAAAAGCTTGGTGCTGCGGATGGCGGCTGCGAACTGGCCAGCCAACTGCGCCGTGTCGCCCATGCCATGCAGGTGCATGTAGAAGATGCGGGGTTCCTCGTAGAAGAAATGGTTATGGATGGCCGAGATCTCAAGACCTGCGGCATGGGTGGCCGAAATAAGGGGGTTGACCTCCTCCTGAAGCAGCACGGTATCGCTCATCAATACCGTGCTTTTGCCATCCAGTGTTTTCTTGAACGCCACCCAGCCGCCGAAGCCAAAGGAGATGGGTACGGCCTCTCCCTTGACGGAAACCTTCAGATCGTTACGGGGCAGTGCGACGTTGTAGGTAGCCTGGGCTTCGTTGTAGGTTCCCTTTTTACCCAGGGCGGTCGCAATGGCCTCCTGCTCCCGGCTCGAAAGAGGTGGTGTTTGAGCAGGGATGGCTTGGTTTAGATCAAGGGCACCGCACACGGGAAGGGCGGTGGTAAGTGCGGCTTTCTGTAAGAAACTACGTCTTTTCATAGCATGGTTTGTTTTTAAAATGTAAAAGTTCAAAAGGCAATCCCAAACTGAATACCGGCTGTTACTGACGCTGGATGACCGTTGCCAAAACGTACCGGGAGCGGCAGGGCCAGAAAGTAATTGTTTACCTTACCCTTTCGTATCACTTTATTAAGCACGGGTGTAAAGCCGTACCGCCCGGAGGTTTCAAAGGCCAGCCGTCCCACAAAGGTAAAGTCATGCCCCAGGCTAACCAGAACCCCCGGGTGGATCAGCAGATTAGTAACCCTGCTATCTGCCCGGGTAGAGCGAATAGTGGGTACCAGCTCGACCGAAAACCCAATTTTATTTGTCTTGTGCAGGTTAAAACCAATGGGAAAACCCACGATATAAGCATCTTTGAAATTTGGATATGAAACACCTTGTGACCCAACTGAAATCAGAGGATGGAGTACTCCCAGGTAAGCTGATGTGCGAGGATAAACCCTGGGAGTTTCCGCCGGAGGCGGTACTTGAGCAAAACTTGAAGAATAGAAACTGAGAAAGAAAATCAGTAGGCTTACACCCCGATGATTATAGATTCTTGTGCACCACTTATAGTTGTCTGACATGCTTGTTTTGATAGTCTGCGTACCACTTCTATTATGTGTATCCTCCCTAGAGCTGATAGCGTAACAATTCGAATGCCGCCAGGTAGGTGTCCCTTTCCAGATCAAGGTACGTATCCTGGGCGTCGTAAAGATAGGTAGTTTCCAGGATGAATTCCAGGGTGGTGATCTGCCCCAGACGCAACGAAGTTTCGAGAAGCTCCGTTGAATTGAGGCCAACAAGGGTCTGCCTGTACTCTTCCAGGCTTTCCAACCGCCCCTGGTACTGCTCATACAGCCGTGCGAGTGTGGCGTAGTGCTGATTGCGGTCCGCTGCAAGACGCGCCCGGCTTGCCTCGATGGCCGCCTTTCTGAAATCGACCGTATGGCGGTGTTCCCACAGCGGCAGGGTGATTCCCATATGCAGGCCCTGGTAGCGCTGCCCCAGAATACTCTGGTAATGATAGCCCACCTGAAGCCGGGGAAGGGTCAGGGCCCGGCTCAGATCCAGCTGCGCCTGGTCCACCAGTACTTCCTGCCGCAGGAAGGCGAGTGTCGGGTCGGTCTCCTCATGCAGGCTGTCCAGCAGGGGGAAGGGCAGCAGGGTAGGAAGCAGGGGATAGGCCGTGTCGGCCAAAGCAACCGCCGCTCCCCCGTTCAGTTCAACCAGCGTCAGGTACTCCTGACGCTGCTGACTAAGGGCCAGGCGCAGCTCCTTTTCCACCCTGAGGTTCTGAATCCGGGCCTTGTTCAGTTCCAGGGCGGTGGCATCGCTTACCCTCAGTTTTTCGGTCACACCGGCTACCAGTTGCCGACTGTCGGCCAGCCTCCGCTGCAGCTGGGTCACTTTCTTTGTCGTATACACCAGCTCCACGTAGGTTTTCTGTACATCCAGCAGGATCTGCTGGCGCGCGATCTGGATTTGCTGCCCGGCTTGCGCCATTTGCTGGCGGGCCAACTCTTTTCTTTTGCGATATACGGTTGGAAAGTCCAGCTGTTGGGTGATGCTGAACTCCTGCTGCACACCGGCCCCATCGGGCCGGCCCGGCAGCCGGTCGTACTCCACCAGAGGGTCCGGCGGATTGAGGCCCGTACGGACCTCCAGCTGCCGCGCCTGCCGGTAGGCCTGCTGCGCTTTCAGCACCGGGTTATTCTGCTCCACCGACCGCATGAGCGTTGGGAGGTTACCCTGGCCGTGGACGCCGGTGCCCGCCCACAGGAGCAGCAGGGTACTAAACAGAAAGCTATTGATTTTCATGGTGATTCTGGTTAGGATTCCGGTGTTGCTGGCGGGTACGCATCATGCGGTAGACCAGCGGCACCACAAACAGGTTTAAAAGGGTCGAACTCAGCAGCCCTCCCAGGAGGACCTTGGCCCTGGGACTCTGGATTTCGTTACC
>CATMVR010000323.1 GCA_950075905.1 uncultured Persicitalea sp.
CCCCGGAAAAGAGGGATGCCTTGGCCACCGATACCGGCACGCCACCGGCACTTTCAGCCGAAGGTACCTTGCCTGCTTCTCAGCCCGGTTTGCCCGTAAATAGCCCGCTGGAGAAGCCCGCTATTTCTGATAGCAAAGCTATTCAAAACTCAAAACCCAATCCGGCAATAGCCGTTCCGAATAACCGTTTGGCCGGTCAAACTCCAACACAGGAAACAGGCTCCCAGGAGTACCCGAAGGAATCCGCTGATCAGGCGGTGAATGGACCGAAAGCAGTACCGACCGCCAACCGTACGGGCGCAGCCCTACCCCAGGCCGAAAGCGTAGAACGAATTGTGCAGAGTGACTTAGAGGCTCTTTCGCCGCAGGAATTTTCAAACTCCCGCAACTATCTGTACCGGCGTCTGCAGGCCCGTATGCCCCGGAAAACGCCAACGCTCACCCCCACGCCGGTAGTACCCATCGAGCGTCGGGCGCCCGAAAAGCTAGCCAAGAAAGAATCCCACAACAAACGGGCAAAGCAACCGGACGAGATAGCGGCATCTCCCCCAGCTGACCAGAAAGTGGAGGAGATAAAAAAAGAAGAAAGTCTGCTGCCCAAGTTTGGCCTGGGTTTACCCTACCGGGTGGGCGTCAGTCAGCAGTGGCAGGGCAATACCAGGGCTTTTTCGGTGATGAGCGAGTTTATTGTCAGCAAGCATTGGGCGGTGCAGGCGGGCCTAAGCTGGCGCAGGCTGGAAACGCAAAAATTCTTCAATGAAAAAATATACCTGGCTAAAACCCGGGAGGATATTCGAAAGCAACATGCCCGAAAACTTCCTCCCAGCTTCGAGATTTTCAACATAGAAACAGAAACCACGCTGCTGCAGATTCCGTTGGGCCTTACCTACCGGGGAGAGATGGGCAATGGCTTTACCTACCTGGTAGGTACGAGCACCAACCTCAATATCGAGGCAAAGCAACGCCTGACGATTGATTTCAGACTCCCTTCCCGCGATTACGGACAGCAAAGCGCGGAGCGCTACCCGAAGCTGCCGACGCTCAACAACATGGCTCTTTCGGCGGGAATAGAAAAACGGTGGAGCCCGATTGTGCTGCAGGTAGGATCGTTTGTGGAGTCGCGGGGCAAAACGTTTCCCTTCCTGAAAGACCGCACCAACGTGGGCTTTCAGGTAAAAATACTTTACGAGCTGGGAGGCAGGAAAAACAACTAGGATAAAGGGATTGTTCAAGGTCAAATAGCTATTTTTGGCCCTTGAACAACCGACTTTAATCTTTACCGCCTTGAAATTCGCTGCCATCGATATAGGCTCCAACGGAGCAAGAATGCAAATATCCTCCGTGCTCTACGACGAGGGTACCACCCGCTTCAAGAAAGTAGAGTACGTGCGTTTTCCCCTGCGCCTCGGGCACGATGTCTTCACCGAAGGGCGCATATCGCCCCTCAGTGAAGACCGGATGATGAAGCTCATGCTCGCTTACCAGCTACTGATGGAATTACACGAGGTGGAAGACCACATGGCCTGCGCTACCTCAGCCATGCGCGAAGCGGAAAACGGACTGGAGGTACGCCAGAACATAGAGGATCGCACCGGCATTCATATTCAGATCATTGACGGGCAAAAGGAGGCCGAACTTGTCAATAACGTGGTGGTACAATCGCTGGGCGAGGGGCAGTACCTGCATGTCGACGTGGGGGGGGGAAGTACCGAACTCAACCTGTACTACGACCGGGTAAAGCTGAAAGCCAAGTCGTTCAAACTAGGCTCAGTGCGCCTGCTGGAAGGTAAAGAATCCAAAAATGCCTGGGAGAAAGTGAAGGAATGGATCGACGAGAATGTGAACCGCGATCTGCCCATTCAGGCCGTAGGGACGGGCGGAAATATCAATAAGCTCTTCGACTTATCCTCCAAGCTCACCCAAAGGTCTACCAGCGTCGCCGAGATTGAACGGATGCGCAACTACGTAGCGAGCTTTACACAGGAAGAGCGAATCCATAAGCTGCAACTAAACCCCGACCGGGCCGATGTGATCGTCCCGGCCGGAGATATTTATCTGTTTGCTACCAAATGCGCCGGCGCCGAAGTGATTCACGTGCCCGATCTGGGCCTCAAAGACGGCATGCTGCAACTCCTGT
Organism: uncultured Persicitalea sp.; assembly: GCA_950075905.1. Taxonomy (GTDB): domain Bacteria; phylum Bacteroidota; class Bacteroidia; order Cytophagales; family Spirosomataceae; genus CATMVR01. Next base: position 2,138 of record CATMVR010000323.1, read on the forward strand.
ACGACCGCGCGCAGCGTCGCAGAAAGAAGTAGCCTCAACCTTACATTACCACACCTGATCCAGGTCTTTGGCCGTATACAGGTGATTACGCTCTGTGAAAGCTGATACCTGACTTTCTTTTTTCAGCGAAAGAGGATTCTTTTTGCCAATTCTCGATAGCAAAGCCAACGGAAAAAGTATCACAAAGAAAATTAGGGATAGCAGGATGCGCCCGTTGATGGCCCCCAGAATTTCGGCCAGTTTGTACCACCCCTTGACGATCAGGTCGCCCAGAACGGGGATCGCTATACTGATAATACCGATAACCGCCGCTGCGTACAGCAGGTAGGGGTGCTGAAAATTGAAAATGAAATGAATCACCACCAGCCCGGTGACGATCACCAGCTGGGCTTTGGCCTTATCTGCTTCACTCATAGTATGCTAGAAAAATAGTAGTATATCCTGCGGGCACTGACCAGATAGCCTGTGCCCGCAGGAAAAATAATTTAGAACAGGGTGTAAATAAACGGAGCTACCGCCGAGCCTCCTCCGATCACAATCAGCACCCCAATCAGCAACAGCACAATAATCACCGGAGCCAGCCACCACTTTTTACGCTCTTTCATGAACGAAAACAAGTCTTTCAAGAAGTCCATATCAGGTCTATTTTTAGTAAATGAAATACAATGTTATACTCTTAAAAGTCAAGCCAATACACAAAAATACTCCGGAAGCTTTCTCCCCAAAATATTTTATTCTTTTCGGGCCATCGCCCCATTCTGTTTTTGCTGCATAGCCTCAAATACCCGCTCGGCCATCAGCGCGTTTACGGCCGGGCCCGCGTGTCCATCGTTTTTGCCAACCACCCGGTCTTTGTCGGTAATTTTTGCCACACCCTCCGTCAGCGTCACTATCTGCACGCCGTTGGCTTTGAGGTACTCTTCCACCGGCTTTGTGTACTCCGCGCTTTTATCCAATTGAAACAAAAACGGCACAAACACCGCGTACATTTCAGCCCCCGTACTATCCCGGTAGGCCAGCATGCGCGACAAATCGCGCAGGTGGGTATTCAGGATCGTAGTATCGGTATACGACGTTTTCACAAATTTGTCAAACGTACTAAACGAATCGTGGGGCAACTGCCAGTACACAAAATTTGGCAGATAAAACCGTTTTACCAGCGTAGCCAGCGGACCGGTCAGGTCGTGGTAGGGCTCGGTGCCGGTTAGGGTAAGGCCGTTTTCGCGGGCGGCTTTCTCCACGTCGTTCGGGAAGTACTGCAGCACAATCACATCCGGCTTGACGGGGTACTTCATGAGCCGCTCGGCTTCGTCGCGGGTATCCGAGCCTGATATACCCAAATTATATACCACGTACTTATCGGGTCCCAGCTTTTTTTCCAGAATATCCGAGAAGCGATCGTCGAGGCTTTCCAGTCCGTGCCCTGCCGCAAACGAATCGCCGATCACCAGCACGTCAGTCTTGGTGGTATCATCCAAAATTTCCTTATCGCGGTAGTTGAGGGAGTTGACGGGTGTCCAGTATTTTTCCCACCAGATCTGAGAGGCTTTGGAAAGTACCCCCTCGTGGCTCTGCGGAATGTACATGAATACGATTTCCAGAAAAACCAGCACGACTACCAGGGGTACCACCAGCGTAACGATATTGGCAACCACGCCTTTGGCCTTGGACTTCACTACGCCGTAATAAAATATCCGCAAGACTTCGATAATCAGCAACAGCCAGAATACCGTTTTGGCCAGCCGCACGTAGAAGCTATCGCTTTGCGGTGCGCCGGGGTACTCAAACGTGAGGTGGAATTTGTCCGGATAGAACAAAAACACAAACAACACGCCCAAAAGCGCCAAACGGATTATACTTGTTACGATTTTTGAAGCCATAGTTAGGTTATTAGCTGTTAGGACGTTAGCTATTAGGTTGTTTTTACATTAGCTATTTATTTGTGAGAAAGCTGAAAATTGTTACTAATAAGCAACAATATCCTAATAACTAATTCCTAATAACCTATTTTCCTAATCAAGTACAAACTCCTCCTGCCAGTTGTCTTTTTCCTGCCATTCGGGTTGCTGGCGCTTGTCGAAGAGGTAGTTACCTACCACGAGGTAATCCATTTCGGTGCGCATGAAACAGCGGTACGAATCGTTGGGCGTCGACACGATGGGCTCGCCCCGAACGTTGAAGCTCGTATTGACGATGACCGCGTAGCCCGTAAGCTCCTTGAAGGCCTGAATCAGCTCCCAGTAGCGGGGGTTGGTATCCTTATGAACCGTCTGAATACGCGCGGAGTAGTCAATATGCGTAATAGAAGGAAGATCGGAACGCTCAAAGTACAGCTTATTGCGAAGATCCATGGAATCGTAACCCTCAGGCAGCGGATTGCGGCGGCCTTCGGCCACGGGATGCACCAGCAGCATGTAGGGGGAAATTCCCTTGTAGTCGAAATAGTCGGCGCAGTCTTCGGCCAGTACCGAAGGGGCAAAGGGCCGGAACGACTCCCGGTACTTGATTTTAAGGTTCAGCTTTTTCTGCATCTCGGAGTTGCGCGGGTCGCCCAGAATACTGCGCCCGCCCAAAGCACGGGGCCCAAACTCCATGCGCCCCTGCACCCAGCCAATTACGTTCCCTTCGGAGAGCAGCTGGGCTACTTCTTTGGTCAGGTCTTTGAAATCTTCAAAGCGGGTGTATACGGCACCGTAGCGTTTGGCGGTCAGCTCCACTTCCAGGTCAGAGAACGTAGGCCCCAGGTATGAACCCCGCATGGCGTCGTTCTTCCAGGTCACTTTTCGCTCCTGCCCAAAGAAGATATGGTAGGCCGCCTGCGCGGCGCCCAGGGCTCCACCGGCATCGCCGGCGGCAGGCTGAATGAAAATATCTTTAAAAATACCGGCTTTCTGAATCTTGCCGTTGGCCACGCAGTTGAGCGCCACGCCACCGGCCATGCACAGATAGTCGGCTCCCGTGAGGCGTTTGGCTTCGCGTCCCATTTTTATCACGGCCTCCTCGGTTACGCGCTGAATGGCCAGCCCCAGGTTGCAATGCTCCGCTTCCAGGGTGTCTTCGGGGTTTCTTTTTTTCATTCCGAACAGTGCCTCCCACTTTGACTCGTTGACCATCGTCAGACCGGTGGCATAGTCGAAGTACTCCTGATTGAGCCATACCGAACCATCTTCTTTGAGTTCGATCAGTTCATTGAGGATGGTGTCCACATAACGATCTACGTCTGGCGAGGTAGGATTGCCGTAGGGCGCCAGGCCCATCAGCTTATACTCGCCGGAGTTGACCCGAAAACCCAGAAAATACGTGAAAGCCGAGTACAAAAGCCCCAGCGAATGCGGAAAGCGAAGCTCTTTCAGAATGGTAATATCCTTGCCTTCGCCCAGACAGATGGAAGCCGTAGCCCACTCGCCAACGCCATCGATAGTGAGAATGGCGGCTTTATCGTAGGGAGAAGGATAGTAGGCACTTGCCGCGTGCGAGAGATGGTGCTCCGGGAAAAGAATCTTTACCGGCTTCTTTTTATCGTAGCCAATTTTGACGAGCTCCTCGTTGATCAGGCGCTTCAGAAACATTTTTTCCTTGATCCATACGGGCATGGCCGTGATAAAAGACCGGATGCCCTTGGGGGCAAAGGCGTAGTATGTTTCGAGCAAGCGTTCAAATTTCAGCAATGGCTTGTCGTAAAAAACGATAGCATCCAACTGATTCAAAGATACGCCTCCGTATTCCAAACAAAATTTTACGGCGTTGGTTAGGAAACCGGGATCATGCTTTTTACGGGTGAAACGCTCCTCCTGAGCCGCAGCTACTATTTCACCGTTATCTATTAATGCCGCTGCCGAATCGTGGTAGAAGGCCGAAATTCCTAGTATTTTCACCTAAATAATGGTTTGTTACGAGAACGCTTCTTTACTATATGTCAGCAAAACTAGGAAGAAGTACCGTAACTTCAAACGGATTGCCCAAACCAAAAACTAAATATAATCCAACAATCGGCGGACAAAACCCCGGAAATGCTCCAA
>CATMVR010000324.1 GCA_950075905.1 uncultured Persicitalea sp.
TGTTCGGGGAGCGCGTCCGAAGTCACACCCGAATTTAAGAAATGACACACTTCATTGAACATATCCTCAGGACGGTCATAATTCGGTCTAAAAGTACGTATAAGGAATTCTCGTTTGTGGCTTTTGGGTAGTTGGCTCAGTTGGAAGTGAGTGTTTATCGACATGAAAGACCCTATTTCTTCACCGTCAAACGATTCATTTACTATCAATAGCCCCTCATCATTAGTTTTATCTAAGGATCCGCAACCCAGCAACCCACCCATTCCCAGGAGAAGTAATACAATCCCTTCCCACCTAGCTACCTGCCGGATTAAGCATAGAATAAATACATCTAATTGCGTTGGGAAACGAGTAAGGAACAAATTTTCATTTTTATTGCTGTTCAAGGATAAGTTACTTTAAGTAAGTAAGAAAAAAATAAATTTCAAAACATTGATTATCAAATTATTACATTGTACCAATTAGTCTTATTATCTGCAATCTACCTTCTTTCTTTTTGAAAAAAAATACCCATTAATGGGTATTTTTTTGGTACTCTGACAATTTTTGTGGCTAACTTCGAAAATGCAAGAAGCAGAATTTTATCAAGTGCTCCTTTCGCTGCCTAACCTGGTGGTAGACAGCGTTGAACTCTCGGCCAGGCGCATTGCGCTCCACTGTCATATGAGTACCCCTCAGCAGAACTGCCCCCACTGCCTTCGCCCCACTGCCCAGGTCAATTAGCATACCGAGCGTGAAGTGCGAGATCTGGACATTTCGGGCCGTCAGGTGTGGCTGGTAGTACGCGTTCGCCAGTACGTCTGCCCAGACTGAGATCGTTATTTAGCAGAGCAATTGAGATTTGCCGACTCCGGAAAAAGCCACACTCACCGTCAGGCTGCCAGGGCACGGCCCAGGTGAGCGTGCAGGTCATAGACGTGCGCTGCGGCAACAAGAACGACAAGGTGCAGCTCTGCCACAACGGCAAGGAGCTGTGCGTGGCCCCGAGCGCGGTGGCGGCGCACCTGGCGCACGGCGACAAGCTGGGCAAGTGCTCGGACGCCCCCTGCCAGGGGAGCGGCGCGGCACGCATCGGCGTAGCCGAAGAACTCAGTGACCTACCCGTGGAGCTGGCCGTGGAGGTATACCCCAACCCCGCCAGCGGGGCGGTGACCCTGCGGGTGCGGACCTCGGTGAGCGGGGCGGGCAGCGTAGAGGTGCTGGACCTGACGGGCCGGGCGGTGCAGAGCCGGGCGGTGGAGCTGCGGGCGGGCGACAACGAGCTGCCGCTCAACATGGCGGCACAGCCTTCGGGGCTGTACATCCTGCGGGTGCGCGACGCGGCGGGCCGGCAGGGGGCCATGCGGCTGAGCCGGCAGTAGGCCGTGCGCAAGCTACCCATCTGGTAGCTGCTTTTATTGGTGTAACAGAGACACGCCCGGATACAGCCCGTATCCGGGCGTGTCTGTTTATGCAGCCCGATTTTTTCGGCAAGGGTTGCGGCAGGCAGGTCGCCACCTTAGCAATCCTAAGTTAACCAGATTGCTGCGTTGAAAAACAGAGAATTTATGTTTAAAACGGATACTCTTTTTTGTAGGTTTCTATCATAATTGCCGTAGTTTTACGGTGCTGTAACCGTCTCCTTTCTTAAATAGAAAATAAGAACCAAGTACCTTACCTGGCAGGAGCATACTACATGACAAAAAACTACATTATCGCCACACTTTTCATCCTTGTTCCCCTGGCCAGCAGCGGCCAGGTAGTTGAGCTGGATTCGACTATGGCTACTCCACGCCAAATTTCGAGACAGGTAAGCTACTTTGTAGATTCCACGGCGGCTCTTTCGCTGGCTGAGGTGAGCCGTCAGGATTTCCGTCCTGTCGAAACCAACAACTTCCGGCTGCCGTTTTCGGATCATGCCTACTGGTACCGCATCAGGTTGAAAAACGCGGGATCAAAGGAGAGCAAATGGTATCTCGCCTGGGACAACAACACCATGGAGAGGGTGGATTTCTACATTCCAAAGGGAGGCCGTTACCGTACCGATTCGGGAGGTAGGCTGGTGGCCGAATCCCAACGCAATTACCTGGGCAACAATCCTTATTTTGGATTTGAACTGGCTGACGGCCAGGAAAAGATATTCTATCTTCGGGCCAGTAGCCAGCGGGGGCAGCGGGTACGGCTCATGCTGTACAAGAGCTCCGAGTTTTTTCAGGCACAGGCCAAAAACAGTGGCCGGGGTGGCTTCATCAGCGGTCTGATTGCCCTTCGGCTTTTTTACGTCGTACTGTTGGCCCTTTTCGCGGTGCGGGAACGCGTCTTTCGGGCGTATTCCGCCATGATTGTTATCCGTTCGCTGGGGTATTGGGGGTTGGTGGGTGACTTGGGTGGATTTTTTCCCGAGAGGCCCGTACTGGCTTTGCTCGTCAATTTCAACGCTTACCATTTTGTCCCGCTTGCCTACGTCATAGCCGTCAGGGTGCTGCTGCCCATCGATCGTTTTGCGGCTTTTGTTCGCTATGTGCTCAATGGCATCGTGGTGGCAGTACTAGGGCTTAGTGTGGCCACTGCCCTGGACTATAGTTGGTACTGGCTGCTGGCCAGCACCTGGTTAGTGCTCTTTACGCAGGTTGTGGTTTTGGTGCTGTATGCCGGCTCAATGGTACGAAAGTACCCCATCGATTGGTACTATTCGATACCTTTGCTGATGGGTCTGGTCAGCTATTTCTTTTGGCAAATGAGCCTGTTGGGTATTCTGAACGCTCCCTGGGTGTTCAAAACTTCCACTTTTCTTTTCATCAGTGAAATCTTCATATTCGGGCTGTTCCTGGGCAAAATCATCCGCAACTACGAGCGAGCCAAAACCGTTTCGCAGCAGCAGCTGGCTTTCTCGGAGGCGCAGGCCGCCCATCTGAGGGAGGTAGATGCGCTGAAGACCAATTTCTTCGCCAACATCTCGCACGAGTTCCGTACGCCGCTTACCCTGCTGATGGGGCCGCTGGCCGATCTGAGAAGCAGGTACCCCCAGGAAAGAATGGTTCCGGTGATGCAGCGCAACGTCCGGCGGTTGCAGGCGCTCATCAACCAATTTTTGGATCTGGCCAGAATAGAGTCGGGCAAGCTCAAACCTGACCTGGTCAGGGGAGATATCGCCAAATTTATGCGGCCCCTGTTTGCCTCCTTCGAGTCACTAGCCCAGAGCCGCAGCATCCTGTTTCACTACCAGCAGAACGAAGAGGAAAAAGAAGCCGTTTTTGATCCGGATAAGTTGGAGAAAATCATCACCAATCTGCTCTCCAATGCATTTAAATTCACCCCCGAGAATGGTCGGGTAGACGTTTGGATCGTCTACTCGGCCAACGACATGGTCATTCGAGTCAAAGACAACGGCATCGGTATCCAACAGGAACACCTGCCCCATGTGTTCGATCGTTTCTATCAGGCCGAAACCACCGTCCTGACCGGCGAAGAGGGCTCCGGTATTGGCCTGTCGCTGGTCAGGGAACTGGTGGAGCTGCTCCGGGGGAGTATCCGGGTCGAGAGTCAGCCTGATAAGGGCAGTACCTTTACCGTACAATTGCCCATCGATGCGGCCTCCTGGGCCGGGATTGCAGATATTGGCGAGTTATCAGGAAATGAGCCAACCTCTCCTGTCACCATTGAAAGTACTTTGCCCGAATACCATGAAACAACGCAGACTCCTTCGGATCGGGATGCGCCCGTGCTGTTGCTGGTGGAGGACAATGCCGACCTGCGCGCCTACATCCGTTCGATTTTTGACGCATCCTATCAAGTCGTAGAGGCAACCGACGGTCAGGATGGTCTGGCGAAAGCTTTTGCCCATATTCCCGATCTGGTCATTTGCGACGTTATGATGCCGCGGCTCAACGGGTTTGATTTTTGTAAAACGCTCAAATCCGATGCCCTTACCAGCCATATTCCCATCATTATTCTTTCGGCCAAAGCCACCCTCGACGATCGCCTCGAAGGGCTCGGACTCGGCGCCAACGACTATCTGTCCAAGCCCTTTGCCCGCGCGGAACTGGAACTACGGGTGCAGAACCAGCTCAGACAGCGCGATGTACTGCAGCAAAAGTACAGCGAGCAGCTAGCCATACCCAGCGAGAAAATACCCCCCGCCGACTCGCTGGATGAAAAGTTTCTGAACCGGGCCATCCGTGTCGTTGAAGAGTACTGTGACGACAGCGACTTTGGGATCACCGGGTTGTGCGAGGCGTTGAACGTGAGTCGTTCCAACCTACACCGGAAGCTGAAGGCACTCACCAACCAAAGTACTACGGAGTTCATCCGCAGCATCCGCATCTACCGGGCGGCCGACCTGCTGAAAGACCCGACGCTGAGCGTTTCGGAGGTGGCTTACCGGGTTGGCTTCCAGAGTGTATCCTATTTTTCAAAAAGCTTCAGCGAGCAGATGGGTACTTCCCCCACCGAGTGGGTGAAATCCCAGATCCTTTAAGTTTTTTCTCCTGCCCCTTCTTTGAGCTATACCAGTATAGCTACTCTTAATAGATACATAAAATATCTATTATTCTAGTTTCTTGTCTCTCCAAGTAACTTTTATTTTCAAAATCTAATCTGGCTTTTCTCTGCCAGTATCCTCCCGATGCGTGTTTTTGAAGTAAAAAACCAGCTGGATGAAAAGGTATAGTTTTCGACTTAGTTTTCTGCTTTTTGGTTTAAATCTAGCTGTATAGCCCTAAAAGTGAGCATGTCGCACCAATAGTACAACCTTGACACATTAGTACAAATAGCCCAGCCGCAAATTGGCACAATAGAGCACAAGATTGGCACAATAGTGAAAGGGAAACAGGATACAAATAATCAAATTTGTGTCAAGTAAATAACTTATTTCTAACCCTTATATTTTATCAAGTATGGCAGCAACATTTGATTTAGATCACTTCATCAGTCTGTTTCCTGGTGCCTCAGTTCACAAGGATGGCACGGCGATCGAGTACACCGTGGAGGATTCGACCTACCGAATCTACAACCCCGACGAAAGTAATGACGGTACCTCTCTGACGCTGGACGTGAAACTCGACCACGTGCGGGGCGGGGCCACCGACGACCATGTCGGCCTTTCCCTTGTATTTGATAGTAGTGCCGTACTGCAATCCGTTGCCTACTCCTGGGAGGCGGGCAACGACGGCTACACTATTCCCCGCACGCTAGTGGTAGCGATCGATACGGGTATCGAAGTAGTGGGGGGCCTTGGGGCGGTTGAGACGGGTGGTGCCTCGGTGGTCGCGGCCCAGGCCGCAGTGGTCATCTTCGACACCTGCGCTTTCGTATACAACCAAATTGCCTCCCACATGGTCAAGTGGACCGACAACGGCGGACGCTTCTATTTCCTGCCCGTGGTGGGTCATTGTATCAATCGCCTGGGCTCTTCGGTTTCGGCGTAACAAGTACCTCATCTGGATTTTTTTATCTTCAAAACGACTCAAATCATGAATTTCAATTACAACACTTTCGCACAAAAACTGGATGGGTACCCGGGGATGGATGTCGACGACGAGCACGACAACTATGGCTGGGTGCAATGGGACCGGGGAAGTACCGACGATTTCAACAAGGTAGTCAACTATACCTTCAAAAACGACGACGGAGAGTTTGAGTACGAAACCTGGCACCAGGAAACCTCCCTGGTTCCCGGCGGGGTGGGCATGATGGTCTCCTGCAAGATAGACTTTAACCGCGCTACCGGCGACGACCACATTATCGTAATGTCGGGCTTCGACAGCGACGGAAATATGAACTTCGCGCAGGCTTCGGTGCAGTTTCATGGCAGCGAGGACAACAACATCATCACCAGCCAAATCACCAGCGGCGATATCCCGCAGGGCGTATACAGCGCCATAAAGTCGGGCTTGAAAGATAGCTACGGGCACGTAGACGACAGCACCGAAGGACGGCACACGCTGCCCGACATCGCCAAAGCCAACCTGCAGGCAATGGCAGCGGCCGTGAGCAAATAGGGCTTGCTGGCTTTGCTCATTTTTATAATTCCTCCCAGAACTCCCCCCACGTCCCTATGAAATTGATCTGTTTGCTTGCAGTATGCTGGTTTGGAGGCCTTCTGACAACCCTGGCCCAAGACTATGGCGTCAAAACGCTGCCCGCTCCTCCGGCCGACAGCCTG
>CATMVR010000325.1 GCA_950075905.1 uncultured Persicitalea sp.
ATCTCCTTCATCGAGCTATTGTACTCATCGGCGATATCACCCAGAAATTTATTAGCTAGCAGCGGAATATCTTCGCGGCGCTCAGCCAACGGGGGTACATGGATCACAATCACGCTCAGACGATGGAAAAGGTCTTCCCGGAAGTTACGCTCCTGAATTTCTTTGCGCAGGTCCTTATTTGTTGCCGTAATAACCCGCACATTTACTTTGATCTCTTTCTCACCACCTACCCGGGTGATCTTATTTTCCTGCAAGGCCCTAAGTACCTTGGCTTGCGCTGAAAGGCTCATATCACCAATTTCATCCAGAAAAATAGTACCGCCGTTGGCTTGCTCAAACTTCCCGATCCGCTGCTTGATGGCCGACGTAAAAGAGCCCTTTTCGTGCCCAAACAGCTCGCTTTCGATCAGCTCCCCCGGAATAGCCGCGCAGTTCACCTCCACCAGCGGCATGTGGGCCCGCGGACTCTTCATATGGATTTGCTTTGCCACCAACTCTTTCCCCGAGCCATTGGGCCCTGTTACCAGTACTCTCGCCTCTGTGGGAGCTACCCTATTTACTGCCTCCTTCACCCGGTGAATCGCTTCCGAATCGCCCACCATCTCGTTGATCTTATATATCCTCTTTTTAAGCTGAGTGGTCTCATGTACCAGCTTGTACTTTTCAATGGCATTCCGGACGCTGACCAGTAGGCGGTTGAGATCTGGCGGCTTACTTACAAAATCAAACGCCCCCCGCTTTGTAGCTTCTACGGCATTTTCGATATTACCGTAGGCCGTAATCATGATAAACTGCGTGCTCTTGCCAGCTTCGCTCACTTTCAAAAGCAGGTCAAGTCCATTTAGCTTTGGCATCTGAATGTCGCAAAGCGCTACATAGAACTCATCCTTCATTATTTTATTGAAGCCTTCCTCGCCATCCTTTGCCTCTTCTACTTCATACCCCTCGTATTCGAGTATATCTCTTAACGCTTCACGAATTTTATTTTCATCATCTACGATGAGTATTTTGACCATAATGTAAGGGTATGGGAAAATTGATTATACTGTCAAAAATAGAAAACATTAGGCATTCTACCCCTTTCCGTCCACTATTTATTCTCTTTCCGGAGGAAGTATTTTGCGGTTGCCGGCGCAGGCCGGGCCACCCAACTGAGCAAACTTAGCATAAAGAGTTCCCTTAACAAAACTGGCTGTGGGGAATATTCCTTCAACTCTGCAATGAAATACCAAAAAATAGGGACCGATGCGCGCATCGGTCCCTTCTGTACTATATACAAATACTGGAATATCAGCACCCTTCGGGGCCACATACCTCCCCCTGCCTGGCCTGAATCATTTCGTCACGAACTGTACCCAGCGCCTGCACAAATACCTCCGCGGGTTGTGCACCCGACAAGCCGTATTTGTTGTTCAGGATAAAAAAGGGCACGCCACTTACGCCCATTTGCTGAAAGTGATTGATCTCCTGCCGCACTTGGTACCCGATTGCGTCATCGGCCAGAATACCGGTTATTTTGACTTCATCCCAGCCAAAAGGCGCAAATAGTTCGACGAGTACCGGCATCGACTTCAAGTCTTTTGCGTCCGTAAAATACGCTTTAAAGAGTATCTCTTCTGCCTCCGACTGAAAGCCTTCCAGGCCCGCCTGATGAAGAAGCTTGTGCAGCGAAAATGTATTGATGGCTTCGGTAATCTCATCCAGTTTGAAGGTAATCCCGGCTTCCTCGCCTACCTGAGTCAGGTGCTCAGACATCTGCCGGATGCGTCCTTCGTCGCCAAATTTCTTGATGAAGTACTTCTTACGGTCCATCCCTTCCTCCGGTATCGTAGGATCGAGCTGAAAGGGATGCCAGTTGATTTCAATATCGTCAGGGTTGCCCAGTTCGGCCAGCGCGGCTTCCAGCCTTTTCTTTCCCACATAGCACCAGGGACAAACCACATCGGAAACAATATCAATGGTAATCTTCGGACTTTCTATCTTATTCAACATTTGCATAGCATTTTCTTTTCTTACCCGTTACAACAGGCAATCCCGCCAATTAATTCAGGTATTTTTCGTTTTCTGGATCGCAGGCATTCTCAGCCCCGAAGGGGGTACCAATCATGAAATATTGATTAAAATGCCCTGATAGTTAAAAAAACAGTCGTTCAAAAATGGTTTTTGGACTTAACGAATGTATTTTTACATTCTACTTTGTTAACCCTTACTGTATTTATTATGATGAACAGACGTGATGCTCTTGCCCGCGTAGCGCTACTGATGGGAGGTACTCTGGCAGCCCCCACCATGGTTGCTTTTCTGGAAGGATGCAAGACTAGCAACGACGCTGCCAATACGGCTAATTTTGCCTTCTCGCAGGATCAACTGAACCTCGTTTCCGAAGTGGCTGAGATCATTATTCCGAAGACCGACACCCCTGGTGCCAAAGATGCCAAAGTAGGTGATTTTGTGCAGAAAATGCTCAAAGACTGCTACTACGAAAAAGATCAGCAGAGCTTTATGGCAGGGTTGGAAAAGCTCGAAGAAAAGAATTTTATGAAGGTCACTCCCGGCGAGCAAACCGCACTGCTTGCAGCAGCTGAGCAGGAGTCTACCGAGGAGTTGAAACGAATCGGCGAGGAGCGGTCTAACGCCAAAAATGCCGGTCAGACCTACCAGGAACCTGGGGTGCCTTTCTTCCGGCTGATGAAAGAGCTAACCCTACTTGGGTATTTCACCTCGGAGCAGGGCTTTCAGCAGGCACTGGTCTACGTACCTGTTCCTGGCCGGTACGACGGTTGTATCGACCTGGAACCTGGCCAAAAAGCCTGGGCACTGTAAGCCAACCCATCGCCTTTCCCAAATGGGAAGCTCACTGAATATTTTAACTCCAATATCTGAAAAATGAATCTGAATACAAAAGCCAAGCAGCAAGCTACCTACGATGCTATCGTGGTAGGCTCCGGAATTAGTGGCGGATGGGCAGCCAAAGAACTGGCCGAAAAAGGTCTGAAGGTACTTATGCTCGAAAGAGGCCGTGATATAAAACATGTGGTAGATTACAAAACAGCTACCCTGGGCCAGTGGGAATTTGAACACCGGGGACGGGTGGATACCATGGCCCGCGAAGAATACTGGGCTAACTTCCGTACCGGCTACACCGCCAACGAAGAGCACCGGTACCTGTTTGAAAATGATAAGGAAAATCCTTACCTCGAAACCCGCCGGTTTGACTGGATCAGGGGCTACCATGTGGGTGGACGATCACTTTTGTGGGGCCGTCAGAGCTACCGCTGGAACGAGGCCGACTTTGAAGCCAACGCCAAGGAAGGCCTGGGCACCGATTGGCCCATTCGCTACAAAGACCTGGCCCCCTGGTACGATTACGTTGAGAAATTTGCCGGTATCAGTGGCTCTAAGGAAGGGCTGGATGTACTCCCCGACGGGCAGTTTCTGCCTCCCATGCAAATGAACTGCGCCGAAACGAAGGCCAAACAGGACATCGAATCCAAGTTTGCCGGTCGCAAGGTAATCATCGGCCGGGTAGCTCACCTCACACAGCCGCAGGATTTTCATACCGAGCTGGGCCGGGCGGCCTGCCAGTTCCGCAACATGTGTATGCGCGGTTGTCCGTATGGAGCTTATTTCAGCACGCAGTCGGCTACGCTGCCCGCCGCTCAGAAAACCGGCAACCTGACACTCATTCCTGATTCTATCGTATCGGAAGTCATTTTTGACGACAAGGCGGGCAAGGCAACGGGGGTACGGGTGATCAATCAGAACGATCCCGGCGATGTGAAGGAGTACTTTGCAAAAGTAATTTTCCTTAACGCCTCGGCTATTCCTTCCACGACCATCCTGATGAGCTCCAAGTCGGATCGCCATCCCAACGGGCTGGGCAACGAAAGTGACCAGTTGGGCCGCAATATCATGGATCACCACCTCGGTGTAGGCGCTAATGGGGTAGTAGAAGGCTTTGAGGACAAGTACTACTTTGGTCGCCGGGCCAATGGTATCTACGTGCCCCGCTACCGCAACTGGGGCAACGACAAACGCGACTACGTTCGGGGCTTTGGCTACCAGGGTGGCGGTGGCCGGCAGAGCTGGGGACGCGGAGCCGACATGCCCGGCTTTGGGGCTGCCTTTAAGGAAGAGATATCTCAGCCAGGTACCTGGACGATGAATCTTGGCGGATTTGGGGAGATGATTCCTGACCCCAACAATCGCTTCACGCTCTCGCCTGATCAGAAAGACAAGTGGGGTATGCCCCTGGTAGTATTTGACGCTGCCTACGGGGAAAACGAGAAAAAAATGCGGGTAGACATGATGAACGATGCCGCCGAGATGCTAGAGGCCGCCGGCGTTAAAAATATCAACCGTTACAACGATACCGAAAAGTCGCCGGGTATCGGTATTCACGAAATGGGTACGGCCCGCATGGGAACCGACGCCAAAAACTCCGTTTTGAATAAAAACAATCAGGTGTGGGGTGCTGAAAACGTGTACGTTACCGATGGTGCCTGCATGACTTCGGCCTCCTGCGTAAACCCCTCATTGACCTACATGGCTCTGACGGCCCGCGCCGCCGACCATGCAGTAAATGAGTTGAAAAAGCAGAATCTGTAACCGGTATTCTTCAATCCAAAAAGCCTCCGCCAGATGATACGGCCGGAGGCTTTTTTTGTTACCTTTTATTTCTTAACACCTTTTAAAACATGCAGTTTTACTTCTTAGAGAGAAGGTTTCTGCATTTGGAGAGGTAGATTTATGTCCTTTTTTCCTTACTTTTCACAATATTTGTAGCCATATTGAAATATACTTTGACCTCTACTATGCCTACGGCAACGGCCACTTTACCCAAACGCGTCTCATCGGTAGACACCTACCGCGGCTTGGTGATGCTGCTCATGATGGCCGAGGTACTGGAATTCGGTCATGTAGCCGAAGCGCTACCTGGCAATTCCTTCTGGTCTTTTATGCACCACCACCAAAGTCACGTGCCCTGGTGGGGATGCTCATTACACGATCTGATCCAGCCCTCATTTACCTTTCTGGTGGGGGTAGCCCTGCCCTACTCCATGGCTAGCCGGGCCGCGCGTGCACAAAGCACCTCTACCATGTGGTTGCATACGCTGCGGCGTGCGCTCGTTCTGATTTTGCTTGGTATCTTTTTGAGGTCCATGTACCGTCCGCAAACCAATTTTACTTTCGAAGACACTCTTACACAAATCGGCCTGGGGTATCCGTTTCTATTTGCCCTGGGGTTTCGGTCCGTGCGCACCGCCTGGCTGGCGCTGGCGGGTGTACTGGTTGGCTACTGGCTTCTCTTCGTGCTATATCCTCTTCCGGGCCCGGGCTTTGATTGGTCACAAACCGGAGTTGCTGCCGACTGGGAACACCAATTTTCGGGGTTTGCCGCCCACTGGAACAAAAACACCAACGCCGCGTGGGCCTTTGACCGCTGGTTTTTGAATCTTTTCCCACGCGAAAAACCATTTCTATACAACGGAGGCGGCTACGCTACGCTAAGTTTCATTCCTACCCTGGGTACTATGATTTTGGGGCTTATTGCCGGACGCTGGCTCAAATCGAGTCCCTCCTCTGCCTGGCTTTTGAAGCGCTTTTTGCTAACTGCCGCAGGTCTTTTTGCCTTTTCCCTGCTCATTCATTGGCTGGGCGTAGGGCCCATCGTCAAACGCATCTGGACTCCTACCTGGACCCTATTCAGCGGTGCCTGGTGCTTTGTGCTACTAGCCGCTTTTTACTATATTGTAGATGTAAAGGAAAACCGAAATATCTTTTTCTTTCTCATCGTTATTGGTATGAACTCCATCGCCGCCTATGTACTGGCCCATACAGTAGTTGGCTTCATAGATAGCTCTTTCAGAACCAACCTGAGCCAGGCATATGACCTGCTTTTTGGAGAACCTTACAAAACCCTTATTAGCGGCACGGTGATCCTGGCCGTTCAGTGGGGTATACTTTACTGGATGTACACAAAAAAACTTTTTATCAAAATCTAAGTGTTTTTTTCCAATGACTCCCCATCTGAAATCAACAAAACAAAACATCTGCGATGCCCTACCTGTGATTGGGTCCGGACATTTGTGATGGCAGGAAGCGCGGGATGGGTAAAAAAAACCAATCACGTA
>CATMVR010000326.1 GCA_950075905.1 uncultured Persicitalea sp.
GGGGGCAAGGGCGGCATCCGCCCCGCCGTTTCTACGCACGTGGATGTACCCTTCTTCGGTAATATAATTCACAAACCAGGCAATTTCGTCGGAGTGGGCCTCTATCACCACTTTGAAGTCCTGCCCGGGGCCAATAACGCCCACGGCAGTGCCATACACGTCAATTATCTGATCCTCGATGTAAGGTTTGAGGTAGTCGAGCCAAATCTGCTGCCCAGACGATTCAAATCCGGTTGGCGAGGCGTTATTCAGATACTTATACAGAAACTCTGTGCTTTTTTCAGTCATAGAATGGAGTCAATTAAACAAACTTCTTGGTAATTTCGCAATTTACAATAGCTGTGGAAACTTTGCGCAGTGGTCCAGATTTTTTTGTGGAGGTTTGTGTTACCCGCCATGAAACTCAAAATTAAATCATAAATTGTTACCCACAGAAACCAACCATTTAGGGATTTCGTTTTAAAAAAGGCATAAATTGCGAACTTAACGTCAGGCTAATACTTTTTCCACAAATTGTACTTTACCAAGCTTCCATTTAGAAAACAATTGTAGCTATGAAACTAACCCCGATAGAAAAACGCTCAGGCCTCACCCGGGAAGAGTTTATCGAGAATTACCTGAAACCGCGCCGCCCGGTTGTCTTTAAGGATTTGATTAAAGACTGGCCTGCTACCCAAAAGTGGACATTTGAGTGGTTTCGCGAAAATCACGGCGATTTGGAAGTACCTCTGGTCGACAAGCACATACATGATCCGGACAAATATTTTCAGAATGCCAAAACCATGCCTTTCGGCGAATACCTTTCGCTGATCGAGGCCGGCCCTACGGATTTACGGATTTTTCTTTTTGACATTTTTAAGAAAATACCGGCCCTGAACAGTGACGTGCAGTTCCCGACCATCATGGACGGGTTTGTGAAAAATTACAAATTCATGTTCTTCGGTGGGCAGGACTCCGAAGTGAACCTCCACTACGACATGGACTGCTCGCACGTGTTCCTGTCGCAGTTTCAAACCAGGAAAAAGATCATTCTCTTCCCTCCTACCGAGAGTGTGAAACTGTATCAGCATCCGTTTACGGTGATGAGCCACGTACACCCGCTGAACCCCGATCTCAACCGTTTTCCGGCCGTAGACAAGGCCCAGGGTTACGAGACGATCCTGGAACACGGCGAAACCGTATTCATCCCCAGCTTGTGGTGGCACTACATCAAGTACATCGACGGCGGCTTTGGCCTCGCCCTGCGCGCCAACGACTCCGTGTTTACGCTACTGAAAGGCGGCTACAACCTGGCCCGTCATACCGTGGTAGATAAGGGCATGAACTCCCTGTTGGGCCCCAAGTGGAAAGAATGGAAAGAGAACAAAGCCATCGAACGCGCTCAGGCTGTCATGGCCTAGTGATAAAAACCAAGAGAGCCTTCGCTAGGAAGGCTCTCTTTTTTAAAATTCGATCACCAGCCCCAGCGCGGGAGTCACCGTGGCATCTTCATTGGCAAGTATCAACGGAATGGCGTTGGCTCCATCGGGCCGTAACCCCTGGTTGTCAATAGTCTGAAAACCCGTATTGTCGGCATTACGGGTAAACGTATACTGCGGGAAGGCCGGATTCTTGGTCAGGAAAAGATTCTGGATGTCGATAAAGGCATCGACGGAGTACTTCTTAGCATTCCATTTTTTATCGATTCGCAGATCAAACCGGCTAAATGGCCGCAGGCGTTGGGTATTCAGCAGGCTATTGTCGAGAATACCTATCCCCACGGAAGCGTAGTTGCGGCGGGAGGCTTCCAGGTCAAACGGCGTATAGGGCGCGCCGCCCTGGTACAAAAACTTACCGCCGATTTCCCAGCCCCGCTTAAATTTATAGCCTAGCTGGGTGGAAAGCAACTGCCGGGTATCCCAGGCCGATGGTTGGTACACCCCATCCAGACCAGTAAACTCCGACCGGAACAGCGTGTAGCTCAGCACCCCGAAGAAACGCTTCGTCAGCTTTTGCTGGACGAAAAACTCGATCCCCCGACTTCTGCCTTTGCCTGTACTGGACACCACCTCATTGCCAATGGCCCCAAAATCCCCCCCCTGATTGGCCAGGGAGATACCATCACGTAAAGACACCGGGTAGTTGGCATACTGTTTGGTAAAGCCCTCCACGGTAAGGCGCGTACTCGCCGTAGGTATAAACTCTACGCCCACCACGGCGTGATCGGAGCGAATGTACTCCGTGGAGCGGTTGGGAAAACGATCGCCGGGGTCGGCCTCGTTGATGGAGGGCTGATAGCCCAGTACAGTATAAATAGGTATTTTGAAGTAGCGTCCCAGCGAGCCACTCACCCGCCACTTTTCGGCTAGCTGGTAGCTCACCGATGCCCGCGGACTGAGGGTTCGGAGGGGGTTGTTGCCGGTGTCGGTAAAGGAGTTCATGTCTGTGCGCAGCCCCGCCGAAAGATTCAGGCGGTTTTCGAGCAGCTTACGGTTTACCTGCACAAAAGCCCCGTACTTAAAGAAATCAATGGCCGTATTGAAACGTATGGCTATCTCCGGCTGCACCAGCTGCCCCTGCTCGTCGCGAATTTCCCGCCGAAGGCGGTTGAAAAAATCATTGTTGTACTTTACGTACTGAAGCATCGCCCCGTAGCTCCATTCCCAATCCCCCACAAACTTGTTCACGTCCAGCCGCAGCTTGTTTTCTATCTCCTGCGATTGGCTACCGAGGGTACGCAGGGCCTCATTTCCCTCCTGATTGTCTTCAAACTTGTCCAGCTGATTGTCGAACATATTGCGACTGGCGGAAATATTCAGGTAGCCGTTTTCGAGTAGCCGCTGCAAGGAAAAACCGACGGTGTAGTTCCATTGGTTGATGTTGGGGTTGGAGCGCAAGATGTACTCCTTTTCAGGGGAGGATTCCTGGGGCACGGCAAAAGAAAACTCGTCGATGGCACCGACGCCGATGGCCGTTAAGGTTGTTTTTTTATTGAGCCTGGAAGTAACCTTGTACTGAAAATCCCAGTAGTTGGGACGGATAGGCAAGTCAATGGCCTTAAAAAGAAGTTGCAGGTACGAACGCCGAACCGAAGCCAGGTAGGTAGTTTTTTCGGAAACAGGCCCTTCAACGGTGCCGGCCACTTCGGTGGAGCTGACGCGGATGTTTCCCTGAAAGCGCTCGGGATTGCCGTCGCGCTGTTTGAACTGCAACACCGAGGAAAGCGCGTTGTCGTAGCGGGCATTGAAGCTACTCGAACTCAGCTTGGCGTCCTCGATGAACGATACATTGAGAATCCCCGTCGGTCCGCCCGAGCTACCCTGGGTCGCAAAGTGGTTGATCACCGGAATTTCGATCCCATCGAGGTAGAAAACATTCTCATTGGGGCCGCCACCCCGAATGATAAGATCGTTGCGAAACCCACCCACTGAGCCGGCCGTGCCGCCCACGCCGGGCAACACCTGGATCACCCTGGAAATATCAAAATTACCGCCGGGGTTGTTCTTAATTTCTTCACTGGTAAGCTTCTGGACGGAATTGGGACTATCCGCCGTAGCCACCGAAATCGAACGGTTTAGCACCACTTTGGCCTCGTCGAGTTGTATCGTTTCTTCAATCAGCTCAAAGCTGATTTGCCGGGCGTTGCCCGAAGTTACCACTACGTTGAAATTGGTCAGCGGACTGTATCCGACAAAGGTCGCTTTGAGGTTGTAGCTACCGGTGGGGAGTTCTAACCGGTAATTACCCTCGGTATCGGTGGTGGTACCCAGAGAGGTACCCTCCGCCTGAATGGTGACCCCTACGAGAGCCTCCCGGGTTTTGCTGTCTTTGACGGTACCCAGTACGGCACCCTGCTTTTGGGCGAAGGACTGCGCCGCGAGCAAAAGAAAAACTACCGCTCCAAAGAGGCAGCGTACGGTAGAGAATTTTTTCATGACGTATAGAGAAGGACATTGGTTTGGTATGACAACCTTCTTACACGGTATTTGTTTGTCTTAATCTACGGGGAAATTGTTTTTGGAATACAGGATTTTTTTCAGGCACCTCTCAATTTTGTAGGTAAAAGAGTTTTGCTTTCCGACTAAGCTTCGATCAAAACCCTGGATTAAAATACGGATTGGAAGCCGGGGTTTTCACAAAGATAACGGCCTGTTGCAGCAGCGCGGCCCGTTCCGGCAAGGTTAGATCCAAAGGCAACTGTGCCAGGCCGATCAGCCGCCGGATGACTTCGGCCCCGCAGAAGCCGGCAAACAGGGCGTGGTCAAACCCGGCGGCAGGCTCATACTGCGCCAGGCTGGTTCTCATCAGGCTCTCGTCGAGTTGCGCCATGAGCAGATGGGCCACCATCACACCCAGGTCAAATTCGGCAAAACCGACAAAGGAAAACTCCGGGTCAATGATGCGGGTACCCTGCGCCGTCCGCAGCCAGCTACCGGGATAGTAGTCGCCATGCAGCAGGGTACTTCCCTCGCTCAAATACACTTCTTCCAACCGGTCAATTTCTGCTTTCAGCTCCTGGTCCTGCCGGTAGGCTGCAGAAAGCGCCTGCAAGCCCTCCTGAATGGTATCCAGATCCAGACCGTTGTCGGCCAGATAAGGGTAGGTAAAAATATGCTCGGCGTTGAGTTTTCGCAGTGCCAGGTTGTCCGGAAAAGGTTCCCGGAACGCCCGCACATCGAGCCGATGCAGGGCAGACAGAAACTGAATGAGGTGACTCAACTCCGTTTCGCTCAGGGTTTCGCCCTTCAGGTAGCATTTTGTAAAGTCAGATGCCTCGCCAAGGTCTTCCACCAGCATCACAAAGCTTTCGGCCCGGAAACCTTTCAGCGCCGGAATGTACCGGCTCAGCGCGGGTACTTCCGACAGAACATCATAAAACTGCGCCTCGACGATGATACGCCCGATGGGCGCTTCTATCTGGGAGTACTTCTCCACCCATGGCCGCGACTGCTTGATAATCAGCGACTGGCGGTTGGTTTTGACCCGCAGCACGTAGTTCATGTTACCCTCGCCGGGTTTTTCAACCAGCAGCACTTCTTCATCGGCCGCCAGCCAGCCCTGCTGTTTCAAGAAGTTTTCCAGCTCTTGGGGTTGGTCGCTGGTCAGGAAAAAAGTATCCGGATGTAATTCCGCAAAGCGTTTTTGCTTCGTAAGCATGTCGTATTTTGTTTCTGATTTGGTAATTCACCTCTCCCTAAACTACCCAAAATCACAGCGGAATGTTTCCGTGCTTCTTGCGGGGCAGGGTAGCTACCTTGTTTTCCAGCATGGCAAAAGCCTTCATCAGTTTGACGCGGGTATTTTCGGGATAAATTACCTCATCCACATAGCCCCGGTGCGCCGCCCGGAACGGATTGGCAAACTTGCGGGTATACTCGGCCACCTTTTCCTGCAACTTCGCCGCCGGGTCTTCGGCTTCGGCGATTTCACGCTTGAAGATAATTTCTGCCGCGCCGCTCGCCCCCATCACGGCAATCTCGGCCGTGGGCCAGGCGTAGTTCATGTCGGCTCCGATGTGCTTGGAGTTCATCACGTCATAGGCTCCCCCGTAGGCTTTGCGGGTAATGACCGTAATGCGCGGCACGGTAGCCTCGCAGAAGGCGTAAAGCAGCTTGGCTCCGTTGGTGATGATGGCGTTCCACTCCTGGTCCGTGCCGGGCAGGAAACCGGGTACGTCTTCGAGTACCAGCAGGGGGATGTTGAAGCTATCGCAGAAGCGCACAAATCGGGCCGCTTTCTGGCTCGAATTGATGTCCAGCACCCCGGCCAGCACGGCCGGCTGGTTGGCCACGATGCCAATGCTCCTACCCGCCAAACGGGCAAAGCCCACCACGATGTTTTCGGCAAAAAACTTATGCACCTCAAAGAAACTCTCGGTATCCACGATTTCCTCGATCACCTCCCGGATGTCATAAGGCTGGTTGGGATTGTCGGGTATGATGGTATTCACGGCCGGACGTAGCTCGTTGCCGGGCTCGTAAGGTACCCGGGGAGCGTCGTCCTCGCAGTTTTGGGGCAGGTAGCTCAGCAAATTTTTGAGGTACTCGATGCACTGCACCTCATTGGCGGCTACGAAGTGGGTTACGCCCGACTTGGAAGCATGGGTCATGGCTCCACCCAGTTCCTCAGAGGTAACGTCTTCGTAGGTGACG
>CATMVR010000327.1 GCA_950075905.1 uncultured Persicitalea sp.
TGAGCTTGGTGGACACTCGCTGATTGCCGTGCAGGTCATGACCCGGATTGAGAGAGAAACCGGAAAAAGGCTGCCGCTTTCCACCCTGTTCGAGTACCCGACCGTTCAGAAATTAGCCTTACTGCTGCAAACCAATAAAAAAGCGACAACCTGGAAATCCCTGGTGCCCATAAAACCGGCAGGCTCCAAAATGCCGATTTACCTGGTCCATGGGGATGGGTTGAATGTGTTGAATTTCAGTAGCATAGCCAACAAAATGGACCCGGATCAGCCTGTGTATGGTTTTCAGGCACGGGGACTCGATGGGCAGGATGAGCCATTGAGCAGCATAGAGGACATGGCGGCTTTCTATATCAGTGAGCTACTTGAACAGAACCCGGAGGGCCCCTATGCACTGGCCGGTTATTCGTTCGGGGGCTACGTTGCTGTGGAAATGGCACGTATCCTCGATACCATGGGTAAGGAAGTCCGGCTACTGGGCATCCTGGATACGGACTCGGAAATCGTCACATCGCAGTTGTTAGATGCCAACAATCTATACAAACGCATTCGGCGTCAGTTTCCCAAACTCCTATGGGTGATTCGTTCATTTTTACAAGATCCCGCACATACGATTACCTATCAGAAGAAGTTTTACCGACGAAAAATAAATGAATTTATGGAGTCTGTTGGTCTACGGGAAAAATCGATGCCGGACCCCCTGTTACAGCATTTGGCCCCTATAAGGGAAAAACTTGAAACCGCCTATGAAGAACACATCATCAGGCCCTTCGACGGCCACGTCACTTTGTTCCGCGCCCAGCAACGCTCTTATTTCGTCGTGGATTTCGAATTCCTGGGCTGGAAAAAATATGCGCTCAAGGGAGTGACAGTTTATGAGGTACCCGGCAGCCATAACACGATGTTTGATGCGCCTAACGACCAGGGGACTGCTAGAATCATTCAAAAGGCTTTGAACGAAAGCATGACATGAAGCAGCTAATACTTAATGTTTTGGTGGTATTACTAGCTCATTCATGGTGTTGGGCCAATAATTACTTTGTCAGCCAGGCTGGCAATGACCGCAATGCAGGTCTATCGACGAGTATGCCCAAACAAACCATACAAGCGGCTGCAGATCTGACGGCTCCCGGCGACACGGTGTTTGTCATGAATGGGGTGTACACAAATGAGTGTCCGACTTGTTCAGTTGCCCAGTTGACCCGGAGCGGTACCCCATCGGCTTATATTGTCTACATGAATTACCCTGGGCACCGACCAAAGCTAAATTTCACCGGCTGGCAGGGTTTTTACATCTTCCAAGGCGCAAGCTATATTAAAATTACCGGATTTGAAATTGAAGGTCATTCTACCGCACTGAGCCTAACGGAGGCACTAAGCCAGCCCGGTAGTTGCAACGACCCTAATCAGTCAAACCCCGATCCTCGGTTCAATGGCAACGGTATCGGCGTCGATGGCCGGACCGGTGGACATCCGCACCATCTGGTTTTTACCCAGAACCATATCCATCATTGCGGCGGGGCAGCCATCGGAGTGATTCAGGCCGACTATTTGACTATTGAAGATAATATCGTTTATAATAATTGTTGGTACAGTATATACGCCACTAGTGGTATCTCACTCTATCAGTCATGGAATTTTGACAGGCAGGTTGGCTACCATAACGTTATTCGACGCAACCTTTGCTTTAACAATCGGCAGGAAGTACCTTGGGCAGCAGGAAATTGTCAGATAACAGATGGCAACGGCATTATCATTGATGACAGCCAGAACCAGCAGAACGGTTCAACGCTGGGACCCTACACGGGCAGGACCCTGATAGAGAACAATGTCGCCTGGCACAACGGAGGGACTGGTATTCTCGTCTTCATGAGCGATCATGTGGATGTTCTACACAATACTTCCTACCTCAACAACCAGAGCGATGCCATCAACGTTGGACAGATCCTGGCGAATTATAGTAACGATATCCGAATCTACAATAATATTTTGGTGTCACTTCCCGGTAAGAAAATCAATACGGGTTTGGGAAACAATATGATTGAATACGTCAGCAATCTCCATTTTGGGGGAGGGGACGCCGAATACTTCGATTCCACCTGTATCACCGGCGATCCCCAGTTCGTCAATGCCGGTCCGCTGCTGACGTCCGACTTTCGGCTGAGCGATGCAAGCCCGGCCATAGATGCCGGCTCCCAGCGGCTGACAAACCTCTTTGACTTTTACAGTAGAAGGCGCCCAGTGGGCAATAGGCCCGACATAGGGGCCCACGAGCACTCAGGTAGACTGTCAAGGGTGAACACCTCTCCTGCGAAGAAGCCCAGCGTGGTGATTTTCCCCAATCCGGTGGGTCAAGCGCGCGCCCTTACCATTGATTCTGACCTACCATTCAGCGAGGTAGTGGTGTACAGCGTAGATGGCCGGGTACTTTCCAGTTACAAGGTCAATACAAGCAATGTGACCCTGACCCTGCCTCATGTGAAAATACCAGTAGTTGTTTATTTGGAGATCCGGATGCAAAATGGCCATCTCTCCAGCCATAAAATCCTTCTGGAGTAATAGAATCACCGAGGGCGATTCCACCGAGTATGAGAATGCCCCGGAGCAGGTCTCGACGACTCGATGGTGGGGATTCGCGCCCAGCCAAGTCAATGTGACCACTGCGCCGTAAGATGTGACACCCTTTACTCGCGAAAGGCAAAAACCCTTCAACGCTCCTCCAGACGATCTAAACGTCCTGCCCACTAGACCACTTCAGCAGCTCAGCGTTTTGATATCCGAATGTGTGCACTCAGCTTCATACCTATGACCTTCTGGCCACTTCCTTGACCGTCCACTCCTAAACCGACCCGATGAATGTCAATACCAACGAACCGGGTTCATCCAGGTTCAAGAGGAATTCGTCGCAAGCGCTAGAAAGTATATTTGAGTTATATAATATAAACCGGCGATTGATAATAATGCCAACGTAGTTTTAATTTTTTTATTCAGCGAGGCCAATTCCTACCGGTCACTTTGCTATACATTCATGGAAGGGTTCGAGTAAGTTGAAATCCTTCCTAGTTGAATGAAATATATAACTGTAAGTTAATATTAATTCAATTTGATAAAAATCAACTTTACCTCACGGGGTTATCTTTAATACTATAAAAGATATTTTTTGAAATATCATTGAATATAGGTAACTTTGATCTCAAACACACACTAGAATGCTTACAT
Source organism: uncultured Persicitalea sp. (assembly GCA_950075905.1). Lineage (GTDB taxonomy): Bacteria > Bacteroidota > Bacteroidia > Cytophagales > Spirosomataceae > CATMVR01. Next base: position 3,220 of record CATMVR010000327.1, read on the forward strand.
ACTTTCAACTCACTACCCCCGGGAACGCATCTTCTCGGGCTGAACTGGTATGCCTTCAAATAGATACGGGCTCATACCACCAGATCCAGGAAGAAGTCATAGATGCAGCCCACGCAAGGCTCAGCAGCAGCATTTGCTTTGCCAATGCCCATATGGTTGTCGAGGCGATACGAAACCATCATGTGGCCGAGAGTGTAAACAATGCGACTTGGGTGGTTGCAGACGGGGTCCCGCTCGTATGGGCAATCCGGGCAATCTTCAAACGTAATCAGGAACGCGTTACGGGATTGGACTTTTTACCCGATCTACTACATCGGGCTTCACAAGAAGGCTTGTCGGTTTACTTCTACGGTAGCACTCCCGAGGTTCTACAGGCTACCCTACAGACATGCCAACAAAGATTCCCCACCCTTAGGGTCGCTGGCACGTATTCCCCTCCTTTCCGTTCGCTCACACCCGCCGAAGAAGACGAGGCTGTGGAGAAAATAGTTGCTTCAGGGGCGCGATTGGTTTTCGTTGCGCTGGGATGTCCCCGGCAGGAATTATGGATTGCCCGCATGAGACACCGCATTCCTGCCGTGCTGTTAGGAATTGGGGGAGCTTTACCTGTTTTAGCCGGCCAATTTTCACGCGCCCCCATCTGGATGCAGATGTATGGACTGGAGTGGCTTTATCGTCTGATCCAGGAGCCCACCCGACTGTTCAGAAGGTACCTTACAACGAACGCACTTTTTATTTTTTACCTCTTTCGTAAGCACCTCATCATTAGGTAGCCACCCAGCGTTTTCCACAAAATACAGTTCACCAAATATTTCAATTATTAAGTTGGATCTATCCATGAGCAAATTACTCAGAATGATAGTATTTGCAATCGTTTTTTCTGTTTCAATGAGTTGCACTTCTCCAAAAAGTATGATCATGTTTCAGTCGGCGAATCAAGCTGAGAGCACACTCAGTCTGCCTCCCGTTTACGAACAGGCCATCAATGTGGGGGACAACCTATCGATACAAATCAACACCCTTAGCAAGGAGGCCTCTGCCCTTTTCAACGCATATGCGCCCACTTCCCAGGGTGACCAGTCCGGCTTGTCAATTTCCCCTGCGGAAGGGAGGGGCTACCGTGTTGATCGTGAAGGAAACATCACGATCGCGGTAATTGGAAAAGTAAAGGTCGAGGGGTTGACCAATTCGATGGCTGAAAAGCTTATCCAGGAAAAACTAAAGCAGCAATTCGATGAGTTGACTGTAAGCGTTAGAAACCTGAGCTTCCGCATCCTGGTGCTGGGGGAGGTTGCCCGTCCCGGTTATTTTCCAATAAACGGCGAGCAGATCACCCTACCCGAGGCGTTGGGTCTGGCCGGAGACATCACGATTTACGGCAGGAGAACAAATGTGATGGTGATCCGCGAGGAAAGAGGGCGGAAGACATTTACTAAAATCGACATGACCAGGCGCGGCTTTTTTCAGTCTCCCTACTACTACTTGCATTCGAGTGATGTAATATATGTGGAGCCCAGCAAAAACAGATTTGCCAGCACGGATCGCATTTATGTGATTGCTCCCCTTCTTGTCGGCACTCTCACATCTCTGGCTATATTCTTTACCCGGTTCTAATCAAAATGCACAAACCCTATGACTCGCCCGCCATTCGTTATTCATCAGTATCAAGCCCCCGGGAACCGTTTCATCCAGGAGTTGATAGAGCTATCATTCCGAAAGTGGCCATGGTTTTTGGCGGCTCAGGTCGTTGCGCTAGGTTTGTGCTTTCTTTACTTAGCCCACAAGCAACCCATCTATCAGATATCTGCCAAAATATTGATTAAGGACCCCCAGAAGGGAGTTGAGGAAATCAGCGCCCAGAGGGAGGGTCATGTGCCTTTACCCAAAAAAAACATTGAGAATGAAATAGAAATTCTGCGTTCATCCGTGCTGATGAAGCGGGTGGTTGACAAATTGAACCTTACCGTCAGTTACTATGCCTCGAGTCTGCATGATGATTGGAGTGGCAACACAACCATGCCCTTTGACATCAAATTTATTGAGGACACTCCGCTTCTTTACTCTAAGGGCTTGGATCTTATTTATCTGCCTCCCAACAAGATTCGCATTGATGATGTGGAATATGCGGTTGGGAAGCCAATTAAAACAGCGTATGGTACTTTTCTTATTTCACTCCGAAGTCCGCAGCCCACCAAACCTCAACTTTGCAGGCTGAGATTCGTGACTGTCAAGCAAAAGTTGGAGCAGTTGTCAAAAGACCTGAAAATCGAGGTTGCTGACAAAAACTCCACCGTGATCCAACTCTCAATTGAAGACGTACTGCCAGCCAGGGGAGAGTCGATACTGAGGCAGCTTCTCGTTGAATACTCGCAGGCATCCGTACTTGAGAAGAATAAGTCGGCGGCAACAGCACTGCAGTTGATTGACCAGCGTATAGAGGGACTATCGGCCGATGTGAACAGAATTGAAAGTCAGGCATCTTCCTACAAATCAGCCCAAAAGATCACAGATTTAAGCAATCAGGCGGATTATATATTGAGAACCGCGCAAGACAACGATGCCCAGGTAAACCAGGTTTCGATTCAACTGGCCATTCTTGACGACCTTGAAAAATCCATAAAAAGCAGGACTGGGAAAAGAAGCATCACTCCCGCCACCCTGGGACTGCAGGACGAGGTATTGGTTGGCCTGATTGAACGGTTGAATCAACTTGAACAGGAACGGGCGGAGCTAGAAAAGCTCACCTCTGAGCAGAATTTTCTGGTAAAGAACCTGACGAATCAAATAGAAGAAAGCCGTATGGGTATTAAGGAAAACATTAACACCATGCGGACAATGCTCACCAGCACAAAGCAGCAGTTGCAAAACAGAAACGTTACGCTTGAGTCTCAGATTCGTACCATACCCAAG
>CATMVR010000328.1 GCA_950075905.1 uncultured Persicitalea sp.
CGGAACCAGTACTCTTTAAATACGGCGGCGGCCCGGGCTTTTTCATTGGTGAGGGCGTCAGCTTCCTGTTCCAGGAGGGGATTGCCCTTGTTTTTGCTGCCCGAGGAGTAGGGGTACTCTTTTCCTTTGGTCTGGTCATCGTCACTGATTGAATATTTACGGCCGCTCTTATGGTTGGCGTAGCGACGGGCCCGCGTGAAGCCCATCTGCAGATACTTCCGGGCCATATCGGCTCCTACAAAGTCGTGATTTTTGAGGTACTCTTCAAACAGCTCGAAAATCCTGATCGCCGAGGTACGGGCCATTTCTTCATTTTTGAACTTCCAGTAGGGCAATATCTCCGATTTGTAGGGTTGTACCAGCAACACCCCCTGCTCTCCCACCCCAATTCGGTAAAGCTCGGGATGCTCTCGAAAGTCGGTGGTAGCAAAATCAAGAGAATAGTTAAAAGCGTTTCTCGCCATAGTACACAAAGGGTTTAGTAATTAAAGCTACAATGCCCAAAACAGTGTACCAACTTTCGATCTATACGTTTACGAAATTGGTTGTGAACTAAAAAAAATAACCCGTATCTTTATTTTCATTCCCAAATGGCTCACTCGGCCGCCTAATCCTCTCCTTCTGTGTTTTTTTACCAGCTGATTTAGTCATCCAAATAGCCTGATTAAAACATGAAACGATTTCATTTACCTGGACAAAAAAGACTAGCTTTCACCGTTGCCCTATGGACGTCAGCAACCATTTTACTGGTCATTACTATGCCAGGCGCAGGTCCTGAACTCCGCATATGGACCGCCGAAACGCTAAAAGACTGGGAGTTACCCCTGGCCAATCCGGCCTACTCACAGATACCCGTGTCAGAATCATTTTATTACAGTCTGCCCACACGGGTAATTTACAAAACGTACCCCGTCTATCATCCTGATCACGAACCCAAAGGCTACCAGGAGTGGCTCAAACAGCAGGAACCGGAAATTGTATTTGAGCCCGCCAAACTGAAAACCGAAGCTGACTGGGTTAAAGCCGGTGAGATGTTGTTTGATTTTCCCATTGATACCGACGGTGCTATCATTTCGGCTGAGGAGGTTACTAGCCGCGAGTTTTATACCTATACGGATATGCCGCTCACCCCGGAGGGTATTATGCCCTATGCCCGCTGGGTAGTACCCGAAAAAGGAAAAGTACTACTGGGAAATCTCTCCTGCGGTATGTGCCACACTCGGGTACAGCCCGATGGAACGGTACTCAAAGGAGCGCAAGGCAATTTTCCGGGCGACAAAGCCTTTGCGTACGCAATCAGGAATGCTCCTGAAAAATCGGTCCGGGAGATAACCACCATTCTGTTCGGCTCGCCCTGGGCGGAGGGTGATCCCCACTCCGCCCTGACTGCCAAATCCAGGGCCGATATTTTGGCCGCCTACGAGGCTGTACCTTCCGGAGCCTTTGGCCGACAAGGTACCAGCATCCTTTTTCCACCCCAGATACCTGATCTGATCGGCGTGAAAGATCATAAATTTCTAGACAAAGGAGGACTAGGCCGGCATCGGAACATAGAGGACATGATGCGATATATTGCCATGAATCAATCGCTGGATTTCCTGAATACCTACGGAGATTTCCACCCGCTGGGCTTAACCAAAGATCAGTTGAACCAGAAAAAACCCATTGAATTTTCGGGTACGCTGGACCGCCATTCGGACGAGCAGCTTCTGGCTATTTCCAGGTTTGTTTATTCCCTGCAACCACCGGCCAACCCCAACAGACCCAATGCCCTGACCGAACGGGGCAAAACCCTGTTTGCCCAAGAGGGCTGCGTTACCTGCCATACACCGCCACTCTTTACTAACAACATGCTGACGCCCGCAGATGGCTTTGTCATTCCCGAAGAACACTACAAGAAGTACGATATTTTCGACATTTCGGTAGGTACCGACCCGAGTTATACCTTAAAAACCCGCCGCGGAACGGGCTACTACAAGGTACCCTCGCTGCGCGGGCTGTGGTACCGAAGCCCCTACTTTCACGATGCCTCCCTGGCCCGACTGGACGATGTGCTCGACCCCGCCCGTCTCAAAGCCGAGTACGTACCTACGGCCTTCGTGGGCGCAGGCATTAAAAATCGGGCGGTACCTGGCCACGAATTTGGTCTGGAACTGAACCAAAGCGATAAACAGGCGCTTATTGCGTATCTGATGACTCTTTAATTCAACTTTATGATCGTCCTGTTCCAGTGGCTCTTTTTTTCTTTGTTATCCACTCCGGTACAGGAAGGACCGGCTGTCCGTTTTGAAATCACTAACGCGGGCATTACCGTAAATGGCTATTTTAAAGAAAGTACCTTCACCCTGGCTTTTGATCCGGAAAATCTGAAATCCAGTTCGCTGGCCGGAAAAGTGAAAGTGGCTTCCATCCAAACTGGCATTGGGCTACGCGACCGCCACCTGCAGGGCCGTCAGTACTTTGTTGCCGACACCTATCCCGAGATAAGTATGTGGTCGAAGAGTATAAGTAGAGAGGGCAACAATACCTACCTTGGCGTATTTTACATCCGGATCAAAGATATAACCCGGGAGGCAATCGTACCTTTCCGAGTCGAAAGCGAGGGTGGAAAGCTGCGCTTTACTGCCCGTTTTACCCTCAACCGTCTGGACTATGGAATTGGCGAAAATAGTTTGATTCTCAGTAATGAAGTAACGGTTTTATTGGATGTCTCCCGGCAACATCCCTAAATCACATCCGGCATCTCACCCCGCCATATACTACCTGCCCCTTAACCGTTGGCTGTAGCAGGAAATCCAAAGGGCTTCAAACGCTTTCAGTGCTGCCTTTGACTTGGTTCGTCTGAGTTTGATGGAACAGTAATGACACATTTTGTATTTAATGTGCTTGTTTTAACCCAAAAGTCGCTGAAAAATTTACGAAAACCCTAAATTTTCAAAACCATCCAGCCGCAATTCAGGTATATATCCCCATATACGTTCATCCATTTTTGGCAAACTAACGTAGGTTTGCAAAAACAATCGATTCGCCGAACCATTTAATTTGAAAAACCCTATGCGGTTAAAACTACTTGTTCTTTTTTTTATCGCTTTCTCATTTGCTTCCTACGCTCAATCCATTCGCGGAGTAGTAACGGAGAAGTCTACCGGACAACCGATTGGCGGGGTTAGCGTCCTCATTAAAAACTCCCAGCGGGGCACCGTGACTGACCCCAACGGCAATTACTCCCTCTCAAATATCAGCCAGAACGATGTGCTTGTTTTTTCTTTCATCGGCTATCGTGCACAGGAAATTACCTATACCGGGCAACAAACCATTGACATTACCCTGTTGGAGGGTTTATCCCTCAACGAGGTAGTAGTAACAGCCCTGGGCCTGGAACGCAACACCAAAAATCTGGGCTACGCCATTCAGAAAGTGGACGGACGCCAGATCAGTGACGTGAAGGCACCTAACTTTCTGGATAACCTGACCGGTAAGGTGGCCGGAGTGACCATCAACTCGGGATCGACCGGCGTGGGGTCTTCGTCCAAGATCACCATCCGGGGCGAGTCGTCCTTTACTAACAACAACCCCCTGTTTGTAGTAGATGGGATACCGATCAACAACAACACCATTGTCAACAACGTCAACGACGACGCCAACGGCTTCATGGAAGTTGACTTTGGCAACGGTGGCATGGAGGTAAATCCGGACGATATTGCCTCGGTATCAGTGCTGAAAGGTCCCAGCGCGGCGGCCTTGTACGGTACCCGCGCTTCCAACGGTGTCATTCTGATTACGACCAAAGACGGCTCGCAGCAAAAAGGCCTGGGTGTTTCGTTCAACAGTACCTTGTTTGCCGAACGGCCCTTTCAACTGGCCCAATTCCAGAATCTTTACGGCCAGGGCAACAACGGGCAGTTTAAGTATGTCAATGGCCTGGGCGGGGGTATCAACGACAACATCTCGTACAGCTACGGCCCAAACCTTGATGCCGGACAGCTCATTCAGCAGTACGATAGCCCCGTGACGCTGCCCGACGGACGGACGGTACGTGGAGGCGATATTTACGTACATGGCGGTGCGCCAATCACGCCTACTCCCTTTGTGTCGTATCCTGACAACATCAAAAACTTCTACGAAACGGGGTATACTGCCATCAACAATCTGTCCATTGCCGGCGGCTACAACAAAGGCAACTACCGGCTGTCGTATACGGATCTAAACAGTCAGTCGACCATCCCGGGTGTAGACCTGAAACGAAAAACGCTGGCGGCAAAATTGCAGTTTGAACCCGTGAAACGCATCAAGGTCAACTCTTCGCTCAACTACATCAATTCGGCCAGCGACAATCGCCCCGCTACCAAGTATGGTTCCGAGAATATCAACTACGCCCTGAGTGGCTGGCTGGGACGGCAGACCGACATCAATCCCATGAAGCAGTACTGGCAGCCGGGGCTGGAAGGTTTGCAGCAGTACTCCTACAACTACACGTTCTTCGACAATCCCTACTTTACACTGTTCGAAAACCGGAACTCCTTCCAGCGCGACCGCCTGATTGGCAATGTGGCCGTCACCGCCGACCTCGCCGACCACCTGCAACTGATGGTGCGCTCGGGCATGGATTATTCGAGTGAAAACCGGCAGTTTCGCCGGGCGTACAGCAGCAATCGCTTCAAAAACGGGGCCTACGCCGAAAACTCCATTTTTTTCCGGGAAGTCAATACCGACTTCCTGCTGAACTATAACCAAACCTTCGGCAATTTCACCCTAGACGTGTCGGCTGGCGGCAACCGCATGGATCAGCGCGCGTCCTTCGACCAGTTCCAGGCGCTATCACTGGCGCAGCCGGGGGTATTCAAACTTACCAACGCCGCCTCGCCGGTGGAGGTGTTCCAGCAGGTAGCCACGAAGCGCATTAACAGCCTGTATGGTATCGCCAAGCTGGGCTACAAGGATATTTTGTACGTGGATATTACGGGCCGCAACGACTGGTCGAGCGCACTGGCTACGCCTACCTCTACGGCCAATGTGTCCTTCTTTTACCCGTCGGTATCGGCTAGTTGGGTACTTTCCAACCAGTTTGATTTGCCTTATGTAGTTTCGTTTGCCAAGGTACGGGCCAGTGTAGCCAACGTGGGCAACGACACCAACCCTTACCAGACGTCGGGTATTTTCAACCCCCGCACGCCCGTTTTCTCGCAGCCAGCTTTCAGTGACCAGAACTCCATTGCCAACGCTAACCTCAAACCGGAGTCTACGACTTCCTACGAGGTAGGTACCGACCTGCGCTTTTTTGACGACCGGCTGGGGGTAGATGTGACCTACTACGATGCCCTGACCACCAATCAGATCCTGGCCCTGCCCATCGGCATTTCTACGGGTTATACCGAACGGGTGATCAACGGTGGAGCGGTACGTTCGCGGGGTCTGGAAGCTATTGTGAACTACGTGCCTGTGTATACCAAAGATATCCGCTGGAACGTGAGTCTGAATTTCAGTCGCAACCGCACCACCGTAGAGTCGCTACCCGACGAAGCCGGTACGCTGACGCTGGGCTACAATCGCATCTACGACAACGTAAACCAAACCGTATGGTACCAGGTACGCGAGGGCGACCGCATGGGTGATATGTGGGGAACGGGCTACCTGAAAAACGAAAACGGCGATTTCGTCGTCGGAGCCAATGGTCAGTACATTGTAGACAATACCCTCAAAAAACTGGGCAACTACAACCCGGATTTTATGCTGGGACTTTCCAATCAGCTACGGGTAAAAAACTGGAACCTGGGCTTCCTGCTCGACTGGCGGCAGGGCGGTATTCTGGTGTCGCGTACGCTGTCGCTGGCCGCCGTGGCCGGGCAGTTGATCGAAACCGAAAACCGGCCTGATGCCGGCATCGTGGCCAAAGGGGTAGTGAACACGGGCACCAAAGAAAGCCCCAGCTACCAGCCCAACACCAGGCTGATTCCCGCCACACCCGTGGATACCGTGAGCATCGTCCACTTCGCTCTGAACTCGCTCAGGCCAGCCACCACCACTGTCCCGGCCAGCGCGCCCAAACTCCCTGCTGCGGAAAGATAGCCCAGTCCTGAAGCCCCCACGTGTAATACGTTCTTGGCGATGACAGGCAGCATGATG
>CATMVR010000329.1 GCA_950075905.1 uncultured Persicitalea sp.
CCGTACTTACGCCAACGGACAAGCCGCAAGTATCTACAAGCAATTTCCCCCAATGAAAAACGCAACCCGCCCGCCGGGTGAGTGGAATACGTACGATGTACTTTTCACGGCGCCCCGCTTCAAAGAGGACGGTTCGATGTTTTCTCCCGCCCGCGTAACGGTACTACACAATGGCGTGGTAGTGCAGCACGGCACCGAACTCCGTGGACCCACTCAGTACATTGGGTTGCCTTCGTACTCAAAACCTCACGGTGCAACACCCATCAAGTTGCAGGATCATGGTGATCCCAGCGAACCCATCAGTTTCCGCAACATCTGGATCCGGGAACTTTGATCCTTACCCAAGTACCGGCCTGCGCATCGTCCCAGATTGGCAGGCCGGTAGCTTTGCCCATCTACTTTTCTAATTTTTTTGTCAGCATCTGCCTCCTTCATGAAGAAAAACGACCCCCGAACCATTAACGCGTGGTGCATGTACGATTGGGCCAATTCTGTGCACGCTCTGGTCATTGTGTCCAGTATTTTTCCGGTATATTTTAGTGCCACTGCACTCAACGAACAGGGAGGCGACATTATCCGATTTTTGGGTTTTGAAATAAAAAACTCCGTTCTATTTTCGTATAGTGTTTCTTTTTCCTTCCTGATAGTGGTGCTGCTTATTCCTTTCTGCACCGCTATTGCCGATTATACCGGACGGAAAAAGCTGTTCATGAAAATCTTCTGCTATACCGGTGCCTTTTGCTGCACTTTGCTGTTTTTCTTTACCCGTCAAACCACCACGTTTGCCGTTTTTGCGTTTATGTTCAGCCTTATCGGGTGGAGTGGCAGCATCGTATTTTATAATTCGTTTTTGCCCGAAATCGCCACCGAAGACAACTATGATCGGTTCAGCGCCCGGGGTTTTTCGATGGGCTACTTTGGTAGTGTGCTGCTGCTTATATTTAACCTGACCATGGTACTGTTTCCAGATTGGTACGGCATTGTGGACAAAAGCCTGCCGGCCCGCATCTCCTTCCTGACCGTTGGGGTGTGGTGGGTACTTTTTGCGCAGATACCCTTCAAGTACCTGCCCAACAATACCTACGGCAAAAAACCAAAGGGAAACTGGCTCTTCAATGGCTTTAAGGAATTGAAAAAAGTATTCGGAGAGCTGAAATACCAAACCAACCTACCCAAGTACCTTACCGCCTTTTTTATCTTCAACATGGGGGTACAGACGGTAATGTACGTGGCTACCATCTTTGGGGCCAATGAGCTCAAACTACCCGCCCAGAGCCTCATCGTGACCGTGCTCCTTATTCAACTGGTGGGTATTGTGGGTTCCTACGCATTTTCGTACCTCTCCTCGCTGCTGGGAAATATATACGCCCTCATGATCGGCGTCACGGTCTGGATCGGCATTTGCGCGGGAGCCTACTACACTACTCAGGAAAGTGAATTTTATATTTTGGCCGCTGTGGTAGGTATGGTGATGGGAGGCGTGCAGTCGCTGTCGCGGGCTACCTACTCCAAGCTGATCCCTGAGGATACCAAAGACACAGCCTCCTATTTCAGTTTTTATGATGTTACCGAGAAGTCTTCCGTCGTAATTGGTACCCTGGTATACGGTCTTGTGGAGCAGGTTACGGGCAGTATGCGCAACAGCGTGCTGGCGCTGATGCTTATTTTTATCGCCGGTCTGCTGCTTTTGTCGCGTATTCCATCGCAAAAAGTATACCGCTACCGGCTTGACAGTTCGGGAAATTAGTATATTTGCAGACCGAAGCAGGATGTTAGCTCAGTTGGTTCAGAGCGCCGCCTTGACAGGGCGGAGGTCAGCGGTTCGAGCCCGCTACGTCCTACACTAACGAAAAAAAGCCTGTAAACTCCACGTTTGCAGGCTTTTTTGATGCGCCTTCCCGTTCATAGAACGGTGGTAGTTTTGTTTATCTTCCTGTTAACTTTTTCCAGCCAGACGTACTGCCCGGCGCACGACCAGTGAGAGTCGCCTTTCAGGTACGGACTTTTTCCTGGCTTTTTAAAGTCTTCATAAACCGCAATTTGATCCACAACGAGATTGGGGTGAGCAGAAATACGCTCGATCAGATGGTTGTACGTGCCGTAGTCGGGCATGAGAATACTGGCCTTATTTGGAATAATGGAAAACCAGACCTGATCAAATCCCAGACTTTCCAGGTACTTTTTATCAAAGTTAATCACTTTGACCAGAGAGTCAACTTCCGAACGGGAAACAGGGTTGAAAGAGGATGTGATGAGGGTACTGTCTGATGTTTCGTAGTAAATCAAATTTTCACCATTTCCAGAAACAGTTACCTTAGGGTCGGTCCGATCGAAGAAGTGCAGGTTGATCCAGCTCTTCCACTCCTTAATTTTGAGCATGGGGTCAAACTGGAAAAGTATCGTTGAGAGCCGGTCTTCGGTAGGAGCCGAAGAAAACAGCCGGTCCAGCTGACTCACCAGCCGGGTATCCTCGGGCTGATTTATGTAGGTGGCAGTATCGGGTATGACATTATTGATCGGGCTGATGAAGTGCTCCCGGACTTTGCGCTCCACAGATTCCAGAATTATAATATTGGTATACGTAGTGTCCAGATTGAGGTGCAGCTGGGTAGCCCAGTGCGTAAACTGATATTTGTCTACGGCAAAATCGGCCTGACCAATACGTTGTTCTTCGGTAAAGCTATCGCCTATGATGTAGAGAGCTATTTTTTTGGTGCCCTGTCGTGGTCCGGCCGGGTAGGGCGGACATTTTACCTTAGGGTCTTTAAAAGCCGCCAGGTTAGACAACCTGTACAAATCGCCGTAGCGGTAGTCGTCGGGTACCAGTTCGGTCCGGTAGAGCTCATTGAGCAGGGTAGAGCTACATCCGGCGATCCAGATAAAACCCATAACAAACAGTACAATAGCGCGAAGTATCTTCATTTTATCGTATTTTGATGGTCCAGGTCTGGTACTTGTTTCCCGCCCGGCCAAAGACAAATATTTTGTAGTAAGAGGGTTGGTAGGCAAGTTTGACCGGCAGGTCGGAGGCAATCGGCCGGTCGCCAAGGCGCTTTCCGTTCATGTCAAAAAGCGATGTATATCCCCCGGAGCTGATGGAAATAAACCGATTGTCGACGCCAAAAAAGTGGTACTGTACTGTGTAGGGCGGCTGGATGTTCCCGATTGAAAAGAGCTCATTTCCTTCTTTGCTCAGGAGGGCTACTTTAGTATTTGAGGTCCTCACGAGCAGCCAATCGAGGCTATTCTGATCAAAAAGAGTCTTAAAGCGTGAGGAGGATTCGGGCCGGTACAACTGACGTCTTTCAATGATTTTTCCGCTCAAATCTATCCGTACAAGTTCTCCATAGGATGTTACACCTTCCAGCTCGGGCTGGCCCGTCTGTGCATTCTGCGACCACGTAAAGGCGCTTTCGGTACGGGTCAGCAGATCTACCGGGAAACCGGTTCTTATCAGACCATCCTCTTTCAAAAGAAAAATGAGCCCATTACATTGGGTTACGAGCAGCGAGCGGTTTCCGGGTTGGTTTAGGGAAACAACCGGCGACTGTATATCGCTGTACTTCCGGAACCGGTTGACCTTACGGGGCACAGTACCCACCCGCTCCCATAGATAAATATTGTCCTGGGCGTCCAAAACCACAAACCGGCTACTGCCTTCGGTACCTCCTTCGATCCGGAACAGATTCCTGATGGGAAAAGCCGAAGGATTTCGGGTTGGAATGGGGGTCACGAAGCCTTGCTCATCTTCGTCGAGGGTAAATAGGGTTTGTGGCGTAGCGAGTACCAGCTGCTGTCGGCCTACGTTCAGAAAATCAACTTTGTAGGGGTTTTTTATCAGGGGGCCGTCAAGCCGGGTCAGCGGATACAGTTTATCGTAGCTTGCGTTGGGCCTGAGCAGCGTCTGGGTCTGATCGGTCAGCAGGAGTTGGGCGGCGCCGTCGGCCCGGCGCTGATTGATGGCAATGAGGGTATCATTTCCATGCGACCACTCGATCTGCCCCGCCAGAAATGTGCGATTGAGTACCTTGCTTGAAGTTTGTCTCTTTTTAGGAAGAATTGTGATAGATGGGAAAGATTGCCGACTGTTAAAGTAGCACTGCATCACGATGCTCTCAATCTTTGATGAAAAGAGTCCGTTGGGCTGCCTCGTAGGGTAAGCTGAAATAACTTTACGCGGACTGGCTACCATGGCGATTTGGGCGGGAGTTGTGCTGACAGTCAATATGCTGTCTAGTTCGGGCGATTGCTTCCAGGTGATCTGATTTTCGTAATCCGAAACAAAATTTCTAAGAGTTTGAGAGCTGTTGCTGAACACCATGTAAGGGGCTACGTAGGATACAAACGTTCTGGGAAAGCCCCCAAACAAGGGTCCGAAGAGACCCGCTGGCAGTTCGGGAATGGGTATCGAATAAATATCGTAGCCCTGGTACTGATCGAGCGACACGTTGGTTTCACTGGTAGCCAAGCGGGCCAGTTTGGTAAGTAGAGGCCGTAGTTTATCGTAGTTGGAGTACCTCACCAGGGCCAGTTTACCCTCGCTGATGCTATTGGTACCTTCGATTTGACAAAGTATAAGCTCCGACTCCACCGCCGTAATAAGTTCTTCGCGCTGTTTTCCGATGTGGTAATTCAGCTTATCCCAGGCCGTACTTTCATAGTCGCTGTGCCACGACTGAAAGTTTTCTTTGAAAGCTGCGCTGTCGCGGCTGGCAATGCGGAAAAACAGCGCGGTTTGCTGGGATATGTGGGGGTGGTTTTTAAATTCGCTTCCCTTCTGGTTTTCCACCCATTCTGTTACGTAGTTTTTAGATTTATCAGACCCCAGTGAAGTGAAACTGATCCGGGAGGCATCGGTAGTGTCCAAATGGTAATCTTGATGGTCAGGAAAAAGGGAAATAAATTCGGTGAGAGAGGGCAGCGGAGGCAATGTATCAAAAAACAAAGCTTTCCAGGTACCTTTTTTTAGGTACAGATTCAGGCTGTATTTGGAGTCGTTGGTTTTTTTAAACTGCTGTTGGAGCGCCAATGCCTCCGAAGGCTCGCCGGATAAGCGCACCACATCTTCGATAAGCTCTCCGTAGAGACTAACAATCAGGTAGTCGTCTTTGAGTATATACGAGCAAACGGGCCGGGAGTTGCTATCGTGGATGTCGGTAATGGTGGTGTTTTGAAAGGTATGGCGCAGTACCCGAATATCCTGGCGATTGGGAGATGCCCACCAGTTTTTCTCATTCTCCCCATCCAGGGGAATATACATGATGACGCCAAACCCGCCGTTGGTACGGGGGTGGAACGAAAAGGATAGAGTCTTTTTCTGCACCGTCCGTTCCACCACGGGTTTGTCTCTCACAATCCAATACAGCAGTGCTAAACTCTCAGCGGCCTTGCTCACCATCGGAAACTCCTTAGCATCGATGAACGCGTCGGAGATAACAAAGGCGGAGTCCTGAATGCGGTCGCTGGTAAGGACGGCGCTGGCATTTCCGGGAATATACTGCCAGGCAGCTTTTGATCGCTGCCATACTTTGACAACAAAAAATACGGCAACACTCAACAACACAACTATCAGGATCGGAAGCGCGTATTTTTTTTGCACACTTTTTAGGTTTTGGTTTGTAATGCTTTCACTTTGTCATTGAGCTCGATCCGGAAGCGCAGCAACTCCCGGAATGACCGGATGCAGACTTTCCACAGGTTCCATTTAACAATAGAAACGGTGCCCGTTTCCCGATCCTTGTGGGTAATGGGGATATCGAACAGTTTTTCGCCTGATTTTTTTGCCATCACGGCCAGGAATATATTCGGGGCAAACGGCTCCGGATTGGGCAGCTGCTGTAAAAGCTTTTTCAAAAACTCGCCTTCAATGAGCCGAAACGGGATGTTACTATCCAGAATGTAGGTGCCGTAAACGGTGGATATGGTACCCCGAAGTACTTTGGTAATAAAAAGTCGGACCGAGGCATCGTGTCGGATTTCGCGAAATCCCAATATGAACCGGGATTCGTTTCTTTTATCCCAAAGTTTCTCAAAATCGTCCGTTACAAACTGATCGTCGCTATCGGTCTGAAAAACGTAGCTGGATTGCAGCGCTACGGCTT
>CATMVR010000330.1 GCA_950075905.1 uncultured Persicitalea sp.
CATCCCCGTGAAGTGCGTCGGCCAGTTGTAGTCCGTCTTGCAGCGTTTCTTTGAAGAGAGTTTTGTATGCCGTCCGGTCTTTGGCTACTGGTTCGGGGCCACGCAGCACCTCGGGCATTTTGATCTTGATAGGGGGAAAGCTGTTGTACTTAAAAATATTGCGCCCGTTATCGTTCATTTCTCCGCCTTCCTGGCCTTTCCGTTTTTCCAGGCAGCGCTTTGTGTTAGCCAGAAAAAAGTAGGTAGTGGCCAGATACAGGTGCTCATACATTTGCCCAAGCGACCATTCGTCATCGGCAGGCTTGGCGGCAAACTGCTCGTCGGTGTAGCGGTCCAGCGCGCTGAGGTAGTGCTGCACCGTGGCCTCATAGGCCGCTTTGATTTCTGGAATCGTCATTGATTGGGTATTTTAGTTGTGAGAGAAGGTCAGTCGGAGTACGAAACTTTTTGCAGGCGGTTGTCCATGATCATGATCGGAAGGGGTCCGTCGGGGCGGCCTTCGTTATGCAGGCGGTCTACGGCCGTCACGTAGTAGAAGTACTTCTTACCCATTTCCAGCGCCATGTCCGTAAAGTACCTGTCGCGGCAAACAGCCACAATGTGGCGCGGATCGTGAGGCGAGGGTTTTTCTCCTTCCTCAAAGCGGTACACCACGTAGTACCAGGCAGTTTCGCCGTCTTCGGCCGGAGCGGGGGCCTCCCAGAACAAATCAAGGTTTCCGTCTTTCAGCGTAGCCCGGAAATTCTGCGGGCTCAGGGGAGGTATACTGTCTTTCCAGGGCATAGCTGGCACCAGCGCCGGGTATTGGTACAGGTCGTTGCGGAGGGAGTCCACAAAGCCCAGCGCATTGCGGCGCAGCGACCGCGAGCTGAAATAGATACTGCCATCCGCGCCGCGCTTCCGGAGGTAGCGCACCTGATTGGGTATCTCCGACTTGTTCTGCCAGTTTTTGTCCTTATCCTCATAGCCCACCCGGTAGGCCGCCTGACCAATGTACAGGTGGCGCTCGAAGCGGTTGTCGGCCCACCAGTCTACCAGATTCGCAAAGGGTACCTTGGCAAAGCCCGCCGAAAAGTACACCTGCGGAGCCATGTAGTCGATCCACCCTTTCTGAATCCACTTGCGGGTATCGGCATACAGGTGGTCGTAGGAGGTCAAACCACCCGTGGTGTTGGAGCCCAGCCGGTCGTCACTGTGGTTGCGCCACACCCCAAAGGGGCTGATCCCGAATTTGAGCCGGGGGTTTACGGCCATCAGGGCGTTGTGAATCTGCTCGATGAGCAGATCAATGTTATGTCGCCGCCAGTCGTTTTTATTGCTGAATCCCTGCCCGTATTTCTTAAAAGTAGCGTCATCCTGTAAGGTCTGCCCGGCTACTGCGTAGGGGTAAAAATAATCATCGAAATGGATGCCGTCCACATCGTAGTTTTGGGCTACATTGACGGTCATATCGGTTATATACTGCCGCACTTCGGGTATGCCGAAATTGAAAAGTTTGGCACCGTCGTAGTTCAGAATCCAGGCAGGATGCGTACGGCTAAGATTTTGCGAAGATACGCTGCGCGAGGAGCGGTGCACGAGACGGTTGAGGTTGAGCCAGGCGTGAAATTCGAGCCCCCGGCGATGCGACTCCCGCACCATGTATTCGAGGGGGTCGTAGAAGGGCCTGGGGGCGCGGCCCTGCTCACCGGTAAGCCACTCCGACCAGGGCTCCTTGCTTTTGGCGTAGAAGGCATCGCCCGCCGCACGTACCTGCACAAAAAGGGCGTTCATGCCCGCCTGCTTGTAAAAATCAAGGAGTCCCGTAAACTCGGCCTGCTGCTCGCCGGAGGAAAGGTTTTTCTGGCTGGGCCAGTCGATATTATCCACCGTAGCCACCCACACCGCCCGAAACTCCCGTTTGGGGGGGCGAAAAGCGAGCGCTTCTGGCGCGGAGGGCTGGGCCTGGCAGGCTCCCAACAGCTGAATGACTAGAAAAAAGGATAGCAGTCTTCTACCGGTTTGTTTCACAAAAATGATGGCTTCTATGTTTTAATCCTTTCAAAGAAACGGATTTTACCCCATTTTACGTCAGTATTTTCCGGGTAAAAATGTGCGTAACCGATAGGTTTCATACATCACAAAAATCATACCGAAAAATTAGAAGAGCGCTGCCGGCGGCAGCGCTCGCTGCAATATTTTACCTCTTCCCAGCAGTTTTCCCACTTTTTCCGCCAGCTGAAAGGGCGTCCGCAGCCGTTGCACACCTTGCTGGGCAGATCAGATTTTTTTCTCATTTTCACGGTAAATACGGGGAGCTTTTGTGATTATAACGAAAAATAGTACCTTTCAAATCAAACCTTAGACTAAACTAACTTGACCCTATTTTGGAAACCAAAACTAAAACCCCGAAAAAGAGCATCCTGTTTGAAGTAGCCTGGGAGGTCTGCAATCAGGTTGGCGGGATTTATACCGTAATCCGCACCAAAGTTCCCGCCATGGTTGAGAAATGGAACGAAGACTATTTTCTGCTTGGCCCCTACTTTCCCCAGAAAGCCTCCTCGGAATTTGAACCCATCACCGACCTCGACGACTCCCCCGCGGGGCAGACGGTAGCCCGCATGCGCTCCATGGGGTACAGTGTGCAGTACGGCTACTGGCTCGTAACCGGCAAGCCCCGGGTGGTGCTCTTTGACGCTCTCGGCTCCATGGCCAAGCTGGATCAAATCAAATTCGAGCTCTGGGAAAACCACCGGATCTCGACGCTCAATACCGAAGATCTCGTCAACCAGGTGCTGGTGTTTGGCGAGATGGTGAGGGTCTTTCTGACCGAATTTGCCGCCGAAAACGCCAAAAAGGCCGACATTGGCGTGCAGTTTCACGAGTGGATGGCCAGTAGCGGCCTGCCCGGCCTGAAAAAAGATAACGTGAAGGTAGCCACCACCTTCACTACCCACGCTACCATGCTGGGCCGGTACCTGGCCCAAAACGTAGACGGTTTTTACAGCAAGCTTCCTTTCTTTGACTGGGAGCACGAAGCCAAGCATTACAACATCGTGACCCAGGCTACCATCGAGCGGCAGGCGGCCCAAAGCGCGCAGGTACTTACCACGGTCAGTGACGTTACGGCCCGCGAGTGCGAGGTGTTTCTGGGCCGGATTCCCGACCTCGTGACACCCAACGGTCTCAATGTGATGCGCTTTCAGGCTGTGCACGAGTTTCAGAACCTGCATGTGCGCTATAAGGAAAAAATCCATGAGTTTGTGCTCGGTCATTTTTTTCCGAGCTACTCGTTCGATCTCGACAAGACGCTTTATTTCTTTACCTCGGGGCGCTATGAGTACAGCAACAAGGGCTACGACCTGACGCTGGAAGCCCTCGCCCGGCTAAACTGGAAGATGATTCAGACCGGCATGGATACCACCGTGGTGATGTTCATCGTCACCAAGCAGCCCTATTTTTCGATCAACCCCGACGTGCTGCAATCCCGCGCGGTGCTCGACGAATTGCAGGAAACCTGCACGGCCATCGAAAAACAGGTGGGGGAGAAGCTCTTTCTGGCTACGGCGGCGGGGGCCGACCACAAAATGCCCGACCTCAATAACTTTGTGGATGAGTACTGGCGGCTGCGCCTGCGGCGTACCATCCAATCCTGGAAAACGGAGGAGCTACCCGCCTACGTGACCCACGATCTGAAACAGGAGGATGGCATCACGGATTTTTGTCGCAAGGCCAACCTGGTCAACAACGAGCGCGACCGCGTGAAGATCGTGTACCACCCTGACTTTATCTCATCTACTAACCCGCTCTTCGGGCTCGACTACGGGCAGTTTGTGCGGGGCTGCCACCTGGGTGTTTTCCCGAGCTACTACGAGCCCTGGGGCTACACGCCGCTGGAATGCGTGGTGCGGGGCGTGCCTACCGTAACCAGCGATCTCTCGGGCTTTGGCGACTACATCATGCAGATTATGCGTGACTATGAGAATCGGGGTATTTATGTGATCAACCGCAAGTCGCAGAACTTCACGCAGGCGGCCGATCAGATGGCCGATATTCTGTTTAAATTTGTGAAAATGCAGCGCCGCGACCGTATCATGCAGCGCAACCGCGTGGAGAATATCTCTGACGTATTTGACTGGACCAACCTACGCTCGTACTACGATACCGCCCACGACCTGGCTCTGAAACGGAAGAAACCCTGAGGGGAGTCAGGGTTTTGAAAATAGCTTTACCAATAAAATTCTTGCAAAAAAGCCGGCCGGGAAAAAATCCCCGCCGGCTTTTTTACAAATTCCCCTTTTTAAACTCCTTCACCGCATAATCCACTGCCCGGGCCGTCAGGGCCATGTAGGTGAGCGAGGGGTTTTGAGTAGCCACAGAAACCATGGAAGCGCCGTCGGTCACGAATACGTTTTTGCAGGCGTGCAGCTGATTCCATTTATTAAGAAGCGAAGTCTTCGGGTCGTGCCCCATGCGCACGCCACCCATCTCGTGGTTTTCGCTGCCGGGATTCCGCATCGTATCCGAGGTTTTGATATTGGTAAAGCCCGCTTTGGTAAACATCTCCGTAAACTGCTCGTAGAAATCCTGCACCATCTTCATGTCGTTGTCGTCAAAATCTACCGACATCCGCAATAGGGGTACCCCCCAGTCGTCTTTCAAGCTGGCGTCAGGACGGATGAAATTAGTCTCTTTTGTAATGACTTCGCCCATCATCTGCGCGCCGACGCTCCCCCCGCCGGTTTCGGGGGCAAAGAGGGCTTCTTTCAGCTCTTCTCCCACCAGGCCTGCCGTAGTGTTTCCTTTTTTGGACGTATGAAAACTCGTAGCGTAGCCGCGCAGGAACCGGGACGCCGGACCGCTCGTTTCCTGCTTGAACACATTGCGGAAGCGCGGCACGTAGCCGCCGTTGGGCCGCCGGCCCTCGGTGGTAGAGTCGTGGAAGCCATCATACTCGGCGGCTACCCGGCCCCGGTAGTTGTGAAAGCCGATGAACTTGCCCAGCAGGCCGTTGTCGTTACCCAGGCCGTTGGGAAACCGCGACGAGGTAGAATTGAACAGCACCAGGTTGGAGTTGATAGTGGAGGCATTCAGGAAAATGACCCTGGCGTAGTACTCCGTCATTTCTTTGGTATTGGTATCCACCACCCGCACGCCCACGGCTTTGTTTTTCTTTTCGTCATAAATGATCGAGTGTACTACCGAATGCGGTCGAAGGGTCATTTTGCCCGTGCGCTCGGCCCAGGGAAGCGTAGACGAGTTGGTACTGAAATACCCGCCAAACGGGCAACCCCGCTGGCACATGACGCGGTGCTGGCACTTAGCCCGGCCCTGCTCGTAGTGAATGGGCTGCGGGTCGGTGATGTGCGCCGCGCGACCGATGATGACCGGCCGGGTACCCTTGTAGTGCTGCGCCATCTGCTGGCTGAAATGCTTTTCCACGCAGGTCATCTCGTGCGGGGGCAGAAACTCGCCGTCGGGCAGCTGCGGCAGGCCGTCCTTATTTCCCGAGATACCCACAAACTTTTCCACGTAGCTGTACCAGGGGGCTATATCGGCGTAGCGGATGGGCCAGTCGATGGCGAATCCGTCGCGGGCGGGGCCTTCGAAGTCGTAGTCGCTCCACCGTTGGGTTTGCCGCGCCCACAGCAGCGAGCGGCCGCCCACCTGGTAGCCACGCATCCAGTCGAAGGGCTTGTCCTGCACGTAGGGGTGTACCTTATCTTTCAGCACAAAATGCTGGGCGTCCTCTTTAAAAATATAGTGTTTGCTCGCAATGGGGTTCTCCTGCCGCTGGGCCAGAGTAGGCTGCCCGAGGTGCTCAAACTCCCAGGGCTGCATCTGCGCGGTGGGGTAGTCGGTTACGTGCTTTACGTCACGGCCGCGTTCGAGTACCAGCGTGCGAAGGCCTTTTTCGGTAAGCTCTTTGGCGGCCCAGCCCCCGCTGATGCCGGTGCCGATGACAATGGCATCGTAAGTACGGGCCTTGACAGAATCTATGTTGAAAAGAGACATCTTCTCGATTTTTGTTTGGTATAAAAGAAACAATGGTTCGGTAAAATTTAAGCGGCTTTGCAGCCGAATTGATATAGTTCACGGATCTCTGGCTGATTTTTGTCCA
>CATMVR010000331.1 GCA_950075905.1 uncultured Persicitalea sp.
GGAATGCTGATCTACCCCGAACCTCACCAATGCCCCCACCGACCGGCCAATCCAGCTGCGTTGCTGCTCTTTCAGCGATTCGGTCCAGTCGATGGTATCGAGGCCATCCAGCAGGCGCTGGGCGTAAGCCGTGATGCGCATCATCCATTGGCGCATCAGTTTTTGCTCTACGGGAAAACCGCCCCGCTCCGATACACCATCTTTCACTTCGTCGTTGGACAGCACCGAACCCAGGCCAGCGCACCAGTTGACGGTGGCATCGGCTACGTAGGTCAGGCGGTAGCGCAGCGTCACGGCGTGTTGTTGCTCTGCGGTCATGGCCTGCCACTCCGCCGCCGTAAAGTCCGGGGTGTCCTCGTCACAGGCGGCGTTCAGGCGCTCATTGCCATTTTTTTCAAAATAGGCGATGAGTGTTTCGATCGACTCTGCCCGGTCGTTATCCTTATTATACCAGCTATTGAAAAGCTCGCCGAAAATCCACTGGGTCCACTTGTAGTACCCCGGTTCAGACGTACGTACCTCCCGGCTCCAATCGTAGCCAAAGCCCAGATTTTTGAGTTGCTCAATGTAGCGGGTGATATTTTGCTCAGTAGTAATGGCCGGATGCTGACCGGTCTGAATAGCGTATTGCTCGGCGGGCAGGCCAAAGCTATCGAAGCCCATCGGGTGCAGTACGTTGAACCCTTTGAGACGCTTGTAGCGGGAGTAAATATCCGAAGCGATATAGCCCAGTGGATGCCCCACGTGCAAACCCGCCCCCGAAGGATACGGAAACATATCCAGCACATAGTACTTGGGTTTGGATGGGTCAGTCTCTACGCGGTTGGTCTGGTGCTCCTCCCAGTACCGTTGCCATTTTTTCTCTATTTCGCGGTGGTTGTATTCGGTCATGCTACGAATATTTGTGGGTAAATGGAGTTTTTTTCTGCTATCTGGTCTGTTCAAAATGCAAAATTAGCCTTTTTGCCCACATTTGAGCGGTTTGCTTCCGCACCAGATAGGGGAATCTGGCCGATGGAGTGTCGTAAAGTCGGTAAAACCGAGCAATACGCGTATTTAAAACTCTCTACGTTTCCTGATCCGGCACAAAAAACGTGGAATGCTCTTCCCAGAATACATTGTCTACTATTTACAAAAAGCTATTTTGCATACGTGGCACTCTATTTTTAGTACAAGAAGCATAATGCTCATAAAACAGTGCATCATTAGTTTAAATTTAATTTTTTACAACCATGAAAAAACTATTCATTGTGGCCTTAGCCACTTTATTCAGCTACACCACCGCATCGGCCCAAGTAATTGACTACGATCCTTTTTTCCGGATTGGCCTGAAAGCTGGTGCAAATCTTTCAAACATCCGCGGCAATGACCTGTCGCTGGGATCTGGTGGCTCAGCCTTTGATTTTAGGGATAACAGCAACCGCACCGTGGGCTTTGTGGGGGGTATTTTTATGAGATTCGGACGCGACTTCTATGTACAGCCAGAATTTCTGTTGTCTCAAAAGGGAGGGTCATTCAGTGTGTACCGCGATGGGGTAACCAACGAAATGGGTAATGTTGATCTGCGGTTTACTAACTTTGATATACCGGTACTGCTGGGTGGACGTTTCGGAAAAGTTTTCCGGATCAACGCCGGCCCCGTTGCTTCCCTGCAGCTGTCCAATAGTGGCAAAATAAGTGATTCTTTTAATAACTACACGGATCAGGAAGTAGAAGCAGTGTACGACAACAACGTTGTATTTGGCTACCAGATGGGCGTTGGAGTTGATTTGGGCCGATTTAGTATTGATCTTCGTTACGAAGGAAACGTAAACGACGTGGTCAATATCAATTACGGCAATCAGACCACCGCCGCTCAGTTTGGCAAGAAGAATAACCTGTTCCAGGCTACGTTAGGTATAGCCGTGAACTGAGCCGTAGATTTTAAGGAAACAACCTGGCCGACCCCTCAGCGGGTCGGCTTTTTTGTGGGCCGCTGCCAGTCAGCGCAGGCAAGTCAAAGCCAGGGTATAAGTATGTTCAACCAAAAACAGCCCGCCGGATGTATGTCCTGGCGGGCTGTTTTACTCTTTTGATGTGAACTATTTCCGTTTGTTTAGAAAGGCAACCGAATACCGGCGGCCAGCTGATTGTACCTGAACAGGTTACGGCCCGTGAAGTCAACGTAGAATCTGCCGTTGGCAACCTTGAAGAGGTTGGCCCCCAAAATGATGTTTGTACCCAGCCGCACGCTCTCCTCGCCGCTCGGACCGATACGCATCACTCCCGCTCCTACCCCGACGTACGGGTTAAAGCCTTCCGCCTTCTCGATGTTCAGTTCATACAGGGCATTTACCGTGATACCGTAGGTCGAGTGCGTACCCAGACCAAGGAAAGTTTCGGGCATCAGGATAAAATCCGTGTCTTTGTAGCGGTAGTGGCTCCGGAGCCCCAGGTTGATGGTAGGGGTACCTCCCACGTTGAATCCACCAAATACAGACATTCCGTTGTAGTTGAGCAGGCTAAAAAATCCTTCATTGGCCCGGTTTGGGTTTTGGTAGGCACGTTGCTCCTCAGAAAGATAATTGATGTTCCCCTCCCCATCCCGGGGCAGTACGTCGATAGTGTTGCTACGGCGTTCCCTGCTGTTTTCCCGGACGGAGCCCGTTGTGCCGCCTGCCACAAAAGTGCCACTCTGGCGCAGTTGCCTGATTTCTTCGCGGAGACTTTCCATTTCGTTCTGCAGCTGCCGGCTGTATTCTCTTTGCATTTCCTGGTTGGAACGCTGCAATTTATTGATTTCTCCCAGCGCATTCCGTTGAAACTGATTCATCGATTGTTCCAGCTGCTTCTGGGATTTTTCGTTTGAAGCCCGCGTTTCGGCGAGCAGGGTTCTGAACTCCTCCGGCGTCATGTTCAGCAACGCGGGATCATTGGCTTGAACCGCTGCCTGATTGGCCTGGGCTTCCCGGGCCTGGGCTTTCTGAATTGCTTCCAGCCGGCGCTCAATGGCCTGTCTCTCGTTAGAACGGGTAGCGGCTTCCCCACGGTTGTCGCTAGCCAGCGCCTTCTGAATCTGATCTTCCAGTTTTCTGATTTCGCTGGTATACTCCCTGATCACCCCGGCGCTACTATCGCGGGTGCTCTTCAATTCGTCAAACATTTTTTCCTGAGAAAGCCGTAAATCCTGGTTATTTGTCTGAATTTCGTCCAGTTTTTCATTGATGGATTGCAGACGCTGATCCAGTTCCGAGAAATTCTCATTGCTCGCTTTCCTGATCTGCTCCACCTGCAGCAGACTATTCTTATAGCTACGGTCTATATTATCGATCAGCGAGCCGTACTCGCTTGGTTTTAGCGTAACGAGCATAGCGTCTTCTTCTTCAAACGCCTCCCGGTTGGCTTTTTTCTCCCGGCTTCGCAACTCACTTAGCTGATCCCGGGCATTCTGTACCAGGGCGCGCTCGTTTTTAAGCGTATTCGCCCGTGTGGTGTTGTCATTGTTCTGCGCCTCGCTGATTTCTTTATTCAGTGTATTAATGCGTTCTTCGTAGCTATCCAGCAAATCGGCGCTTCGTTGCCTTTCGGCTTCGAGATTGTCCATAACTTTCTCGTCGTAGGCATTTTGACGGATTTCCGATACCGGTCGGGCGCTATTTCCCAACACCAGATTCAGGCTCAGGCCATAGGCCCAGCTTGTTGAAAGTTCATCGGGATTTGTAGCATTTTCCAATAAGTCATTAGATGTCAGGAGGGCTTTTCCGTAAGCAGATAGCTTGAGGCTACGCGAAAAGGGAAAATCCAACCCAACTCCCCCGGATACGAAAGGCTTGTTGTCTACGTCTACCCGGCGGCCCCGCACCATGTAGCCATCGAGAGCGTCTATGACACCACCACCCCCATTGATGCTTGGGGTAAGTCCCTGCCCGTTGGCGAGTTTAAACTTTCCCTCGCCCCCGTACAACGCCAGCCGGTCTACCGTGGAGAAGTACCCTGCCTCCATGCCCCGCCAGTAAAATCCCCGGATGCCCACATAGGGACCAAAATTGAAACCTGAGCTAACACCAATAAACTTGGTGCTGGCAAAGGGAAGGTTGCTGCTAAAATTCAGCTGCCCACCGGTGATCTCGATCGGCAGACTGATTCCCGACGAAAAGTTAGCTCGGTAGGCTTTGTCTACCTCCGTGAGTTCTCCCGGACGACGCCCGCCCAGATACAAGATCAACGAGGCCCGCAGCGACCAGTTGTTGAGCAGGTCGTTGGGATAATCTTCCAGAGACACGCCGTTGGCAATTCGTTCGGCTTCGGTGGTCAGGCCTCGTACCGGCGAGTCATTAAAACTGGTGTTGACCGCCTGCACACCCAGCGACACGCGGTCGCCCAGGCTGAATTGCAAGCCACCACCCGCCGAGACATAGATGTTTTTATAACTACTCATACTGTCTGGGCTCAGTGTCTGTACGCCAGTCCCGACTGTCAGGTAAGGTACCACCGCCCCCCGGGCCAGGTTTATTTTCAGATCGCCTCCCCAGCGCTGTACTCCTACATTGATAGTGTCCAGAGTAAGGTTTTGGAGTTGAGGCGTGTTTAAAGCGCCAAAATTTCTTTGAAACGCATTGACAGATTGCAGGTAGCTCGCCCGGAGCTCTACAAATTCCCCAAAGCCAAATCCGAGTTGTCCTCCCAGGAGGAGGCCATCGCTGATACCGGTATTCTCATTCCAGAATACATAGTCGCCCGTTGGCGAAAGTGTGTAGCTGATCCCTTTTACCTGGGCCCTGCTTGCTGATGCACATATAACCAGTACCAATAGGATCAGTAGAGGCCGTAATACAGAATTTTTAGGTAATAAATTCCTCATTTTCATTGCTTTAAATTTGTTTATGGATACTAAGTGCAACTAAAAATATGCAATCAATACGTGTATATACATCAATAAATACACTCATAATTTATATTAGTTACAATATTACTTTTAAATACTGCGAAAAAAGTGTACCATTCCAAAACCGACTTTTTGCGGCCTGGAAAATGGTAAAGCAATTTGAAATACCTTAGGGACGGGGGGTAAAAGATACCACCAATGGGGAAACCCTGCCGCTTATACGCAGACATGCAGACATCCGGGCAGGAAACTCAGGAAAGCTTGTTAATAAAAATGCACATATTAAACCCTTTTGCCGGATATTTGTCTTACCTCAAAATTATAGCGATAGAACTATGACTTACCTACTTAAAAAAGCCGCCTTTGTACTATGCATGTGCTTTTTGACCCAGTGCGCCACCACGCCTCCCAGCCGTACTACCTCCACTAGCAGCCCCACAGCCCGGGTAGGCACCGAAACTAACCAACCGCAGGCCAGCTCCTCCGGCTCTTCGCTGGCCAATGGCTGTCCGCTCGACAAAATGCAGTGGCTGTACGCCAGTACAAAATATGACGCTACCAGGGAAAAAGAGCTCGCGGCCAAAATAACCATAGCCGCCCAAACGGATGCCGCTACCCTGGACAAGATGGTAGCCAATAGTGCTGCCAATCCCCTCGAAATAACCTCCTCGTTAAAAGGCTACGTGGAGCAGATGTCGCAGTCACGGGTGCCGGTCAGCGACGAGTTTTACAAGCAGTATACAAGTAGCCGCATGACCATGTGCGCGGTATACGATGCCCTGCGCAACGGCTCCATAAAAAAAGACGACAGCGCCAAAGTAGCAGGCAATGCTTTTCGGGATATAGCCCGTACGTTTGAGAAACTCCAAAAGTAAATTCATAGCCATTAGAGGTTTGGTACTAACGCATCCGCAGAAAGGTGCAATAGATTGAAATGGGACGAGTATGGAGACTGGACGTAAACAAAAAGATGAACAAACGGGTATTACATTCTGGAACATAAAAGGCCTGAACTACTGGCTTGATAATTTTCCGGTAAAAGGACACAAAGGCTACCCACTGCTTTTCGATCGGAATTTGTAGCAAAATAAGGTACATTGGGAAGTAGTGAATTTTCAAAAATAGCAATCGCCGGGTCAGGGCCCGGTGATTCATTATGCGTGATTTTCTATGAACCTGACAAAAGCTTATCCCTACCAGGCCGCTCTGGCAGTAGCATTTTTCGTATGCCTAG
>CATMVR010000332.1 GCA_950075905.1 uncultured Persicitalea sp.
GGTTGCCGATGGTTTTCTCATAGAAACAAATGCTGACGCCCCCAATAGCAAGGTGGTACTTTACAATCCTAAGACCAACAACTGGAAGCCTGTACTACCCGAAAAACCCGAACCGCTGGTAGGCGTAGGTACCGCGGGCGGCAAACTCTTCGCCGAGTACTCCAAAGACGTAACCTCGCGCGTGTATGTGTACGATCTGAAAGGAAAGCTGGAAAACGAAGTAGCGCTACCAGGCCTGGGCTCCGCCGGAGGCTTCGGCGGCGAGAAAGACGACCAATTTGTGTTTTATACCTACACCTCGTTCAACTACCCACCTACTATCTTCCGCTACGATATTGCTACGAAGAAATCGAGCGTATTCCGCGCCCCGGAGGTAAGCTTCAACCCCGAAGACTACGAAACCAAACAGGTGTTTTACCCCAGCAAGGACGGCACCAAAATCCCGGCCTTTATTGTGTATAAGAAAGGACTGAAACTCGACGGCTCCAACCCGACCATCCTGTATGGCTACGGTGGATTCAACATCAGCCTGCCGCCTTCGTTCAGTCCCACGCGCATTCCGTTTCTGGATCAGGGCGGGGTGTTTGTGCAGGCCAACCTGCGCGGCGGCAGCGAGTACGGCGAAAAATGGCACGAGCAGGGCATGAAGCTCAAAAAGCAGAATGTGTTTGACGATTTCATCGCCGCCGCCGAGTATCTCATCAAGGAAAAGTATACTTCGCCCGAGCGGCTGGCCGTGCAGGGTGGCTCCAACGGCGGCTTGCTGGTGGGTGCGGTCATCAATCAGCGGCCCGAGCTATTCAAAGTAGCGCTGCCCGCGGTGGGGGTAATGGACATGCTACGCTTCCACAAGTTCACCATCGGTTGGAACTGGATCGCCGACTACGGCAGCAGCGACAACCCCGAGGAGTTTGCGTATCAGTACACCTACTCGCCGCTGCACAACATCAGGGCCGGTGGCAAGTACCCCGCCACGCTCATCACCACTGCCGACCACGACGACCGCGTAGTACCGGCGCACTCGTTCAAGTACGCGGCTACCTTGCAGGAAAAAGCGGGGGCGTCGTCTACCAACCCGCTGTTGATCCGGATAGACACCAATTCGGGCCACGGGGCCAGCAATACCAAAAAGGCGCTGGAAACTACGGCGGATATTTATGCCTTTGTGTTCAAGAATATGGGGCTGACCTGGAAATGATCCTACCACCAACTTCCCGAAAGGCCTGGCCGTCGGACGGCCAGGCCTTTCGGGAAGTTATTTTTTACAGGCTGTGAAAATAGCAAATTCAAGCGGATTGGTAGTAAACCTTCATCAATTCTGCGGCAGCAAGCGCAGGCATTGCGTAGGTGATCCCGTTGGTGTCCGCAAATTCCACCAGAAAGATATCTTTATCAAGCACTTCCACCACCGTTCCTAACGCTCCCTTTCGTAGCCCTAGGTCAGGCATAGGTTTGGTGAGTACCACCACGTCAAGCAGTTCAATTTCTTCTTCCATATTATTCATCCATTTGAGCTATAACGTAACAACTCGTCAACCTGGGAAAACCCTCATTGGCTTTTATGATCCAACTTGTGCGCACCTGTGCCCGCTTGGGAGGATTGTCAAGAACTATATCCAAAACGTACAGATCACCGTATTGGTTTGATTGAGTAAGTAGGGCGGTTCCTTTCGTCACTTGTTCAAGTATAGCGTTTTTGAGTTCGAGAAAATCCTCAGACGCATAGTTCAGTGCAGCTTTAAAAACCCTGGCATTATGTTTTCCAATCGGATGATCCTCTGAAAGGCAGTAGTCTACCAACTTGCGGTCGTCAATAAAAGCATTTTGGGCATTGGGTAGTTGCATACGTGCCGGTGTAGTTTTCCTGGTCTTCAAAGATACTTTAACCAAAGGAGCAAATCAAAACAATCAAGTATGCGGCTACCTTACGAGAAAAGCGGGGGTGCCGTCTCCCAATCCCCTGCTGATCCGGATCGATACGAACGCCGGCCATGGGGCCAGCCACACCAAAAAAGCCGCTACCTACTTCACCTTAGGTTTCACATAGGTGAGGATGGCGTTAAGCAAGTCATCTGGGTTAAAGGGCTTGACCACAATATCGTTGAAGCCATTGCTGAATATCTTACTCTGCGACTCCTGGGCGATGCTCGCTGTCAGGGCAATGATTGGTAGCGTTTCGCCCCGCTCGCGCAGTTGTCGCGTCGCTTCGTAGCCATCCATGACGGGCATGTGCAGGTCCATGAGCACCAGCTCGTGCCGGGTAGCGTCGAGCTTTTCCAGCGCCTCGCGGCCGTTAAGAGCTACCTCGGTATGGGCACCCCAGCGTTTCAGAAACTTCTCAGCTACCATGATGTTCATCTTGTTGTCCTCCACAATCAGCACCTGAATGTCTTCCAGGGGCTTCTCGGCCAGCGAGGCCGCCACTACCGGAACGGGCTGTGCTTCGGGCTCCGCCTTGGGGAACGTCTGCACGAAATAAAACGTAGAGCCTACGCCCGGTTCACTCATCAGTTTTAGGTCTACCTGTTGCAAAGCCAGGATTTTCTTGCTGATGGCCAGGCCCAGCCCCGTGCCGCTGAACACCCGCGTCACTGAGGAGTCTACCTGAGTAAAGCGCTCAAAAATTTCTTTCTGTTTCTCCGGTGCGATCCCGATTCCCGTGTCCACAACCGCTATTTTCAGGGTCACGTCCTCCTCGGTTTGGGCCAGCACGTCCAGCCGCAGCGTCACTGATCCCTTGGGCGTAAACTTGATAGCGTTTTGCACCAGATTACCGACCACCTGCGACGTGCGGGTGTGGTCACCAATCACGCGGGTAGTCAGGGCCGGGTCCAGAACCAACCGGAGCTCAATACCCCCGTCGGCCGCCAGCTTGCTGTACCCCGATACCGTATTCTGGCAGATTCTGATCAGGTCTACCGGCCCCCTCACAAAGTTGATTTTATCCGCTTCAATCTTATTGTAGTCCAGGATATCGTTCACGATACTCAGCAGATTATTTGCCGAGAAGTAGAGTGCATCCAGGTGCTCTTTCTGGTCGGGGCGGGGCTCGTCTTTCAGCAGCAGGTGCGTCATCCCGATCACTGAGTTCAGCGGCGTCCGAATCTCGTGGCTCATCGTGCTCAGAAACTCGCTTTTGGCCCGCAGTCCTTTTTCGGCATCTTCCTTCGCTTTTTTTAGCGTCCATGCAAACCGATAGGAAAGAATCAGGGACTGCAAAAAGAAAAAGCCCAGGTAGCCCACAAACAGAAAAAACTTGCCCGGCGCAACCATCCCGAAGTATTCGAGCAGGATGGAAATAAATACCAGCATGAGCGCTCCCGTGCTCATGACCGCAAACCGGGCACCGGTGCGTTGGTTGCGGTAGGCCTGCCAGTAAATCGAAGCCGCGTAGGGAATACAAAATAGCATCACGATCAGAAAAGGCGTGACCAGGCGCGTGAACAACGTTGTGGGCAGAACTACCGTAGCCAGTGCAAAGGCCAGGCAAATACCAACCAGTACCTGCACGGCCCGCTTGTGGGCGTCCTGCGGGTACAGCTTCCAGGTATACAAAACAAACATGGCAATGCTAAGGTACAGCGACAGGTATTCGCAATGGAGGGTAAAACTCCATGGCAGGTCCGGAAAGAGTAGGTGCAGGGCGTAGTTCTTAGTACCCACGATGCGGTAGCTATACAAGATCGCAAACAGCGAAAAGTACAGGAGGGTTTGATCATGACGGCCAAACATAAAGAGACCAATAAAAAAGAGCCCTCCCATAAACAGGCAACCGGCCAAAAAGATATCGAAGGAAGTTTCGGCGTGCTGAGTGTACAGCAGGGCATCCCGCGGCCCCAGCAGAATATCCTTATATGGCCCACCTTTGGCATGCTGAAAGTTGGCTATCTGCAAAACTAGCCGGAGGGTATCCTCGCCCGCTGGCAGGGGCTCCACCCGTTGCCCCCAGTGGGGTACTGTTGTACTCCGCGATATGCCCGGCCTACCGTTGTCCGCCAGTAATTGACCATTGACGTAGAGCCGGTAAGCGGTATACACATCCGGAATATCCAGCGCCAGCGGTACGCTCGTAGCCGGCATCAGTACATCGAGCGAGTAGGTAGCGTAGCCCTGCGAGGGTAGCGGCTGGTTCTTCCATTTCGTTTTGGTCCAGAGCTGCGAAAATTCAACATATTCGCTATACCCTGCACTGTCATCAGGTTGCAGCAGTTTATTCCAGAATAGCCTCCACTCTCCTTTTAGGGGAATACTCAGGGTAGAAACAGCCGTGCTTCGCAGATCCAGCACCCCTTGTTCGGCCCGGGGGGTACTTTGCTGCGCAGCGATATCAATAGCATAGAGAACGGCTACTAAAAACAGGAAAAATCCTCCTGCTTTTGACCCGGTAGCAGTTGAAAACTTCATAAAAAAAGGAAATATAGTAGTACGGTCTTCCTGCGCAAATCACGCAAAAGACCTGGCAAGCTTCTAAGCAACACAAAAATCGGGACCCACTGAATCCTGATTGCACATTAAGACAAGGCTCCTTTTATGGTTACTTATTTTTTTTAATAAATGTACTGTAAATCTACAAAAATAGACTTGCAATATGAGTTATTTTTTTATTCTCTCAGCCTATGCACAAATGATTTTCTCCCTCAGCTTCATCAGCGCCAGTCTATTTTGTATATACCTGATAAAAGCATGAATCAGGCCGAATAATTAATTCTACGAAAGAAAAGCAAAAAAGCATTTTACAAAACAACTGGAACCCGGCAACGTTAAAATATTGTTTCAAAACCTGTTATCATTGCACAAACAATAGTTAATCTACCAATTGAATGTCAAAAATGAACTTTAAAACAAAAGCAGCCCTGCTTCTGCTGTGCGGAATGGGATGTTTTACCCAACCCGGCATAGCCCAGAAAACACCCAAAGCCGGCCTAACCCCTGACAAATTTATCGACCCGGCCAACATGGATACCTCCGTGAAGCCCGGCGACGATTTTTACACCTACGCCAGCGGTACCTGGATCAAGAACAACCCCGTACCGGCCAAGGAAACCCGCTGGGGTAGCTTCAACGTGCTGCGCGATTTCAACATCGAGGCCGTGCGAGGTCTGTTGGAAGAAGCCGCCGCCACTAAGAACGCCCCCGCCGGCTCGGTGGAGAAGCGCGTGAGCGACTTTTACACCGCCGCCATGGACAGTGCCCGCATCGAAAAGCTGGGCTACACCCCCATTAAGGCCGATTTGCAGAAACTATCTACTCTGAAAACCAAGCAGGCCGTGATTGAGCAGATTGCCAAAGCCCGCACCGTGGGCGCCGGCAGCCCATTCTTCGGCTTTTATGTAGGACAGGACCGCAAGAATGTGGAGGTCATGATTCCGCAGTTTTCGCAGGGTGGTACCACCCTCCCCGACCGCGACTACTACCTCAAAGACGACGCCCGCAGCCAGAAGATCCGGGCCGCCTATAAGGATTATATCGTAAAACTCTTTACACTGACGGGTACACCCGAAGCGCAGGCTACCGCCAACGCCGAGGCCATCATCAAGCTGGAAACGGAACTGGCCCGCGCGCAGATGAGCCGCGTGGAGATGCGCGATCCGTATAAGACCTATAACAAACTGGCCGTAGCCGATTTTGCCAAAAGCACGCCCAATCTGGACTGGAAGAAGATCATGCCCATGATGATGGTGACGGGCGAAGATACCGTACTTGTCAATAATCCCAGCTTTTTCGTCAAGGCCGACTCGCTGATCGGCGCTACGCCGCTGCCCGAGCTGAAAGCCTACCTGACCTGGAACCTGCTGAAATCGTCGGCTCCCTACCTAAGCTCCGACTTTGTCAATGCCAGCTTTGCCTTCAATCAGGTACTGACCGGCCAGAAAGTACAGACACCCCGCTGGCAGCGCATGTCGCAGCTGACCGACGGTACCATTGGCGAATTGCTGGGCCAATTGTACGTTAAGAAGTACTTTACCCCCGCCGCCAAGCAGCGCATGGACGAACTGATCAAGAATCTGGTGAAGGCCTACGAGGTACGCATCAAGGGCCTGGAATGGATGAGCGACGAAACCAAGGAAAAAGCTCTGGCCA
>CATMVR010000333.1 GCA_950075905.1 uncultured Persicitalea sp.
TCTTCGTGCATCTATCCCAAAATGGCCCCGCAGCCCCTCCGCGAGGACTACCTGCTTACGGGTACGCTCGAGCCCACCAACGAGCCCTACGCCATTGCCAAAATAGCCGGCATCAAGCTGTGTGAGGCCTACCGTAGCCAGTACGGCAGTAACTTTATATCCGTGATGCCCACCAACCTGTATGGGCCCAATGACAACTACGACCTCAACAACTCCCATGTACTGCCGGCCATGATCCGGAAATTCCACGAGGCTAAGGCAGAAAACAAGCCCTTCGTAGAGCTGTGGGGTACCGGCTCGCCGCGTAGGGAGTTTTTGCACGCCGACGACCTCGCCAATGCCTGCTACTACCTGATGCAAAACTATAACGAACCCGAGCTGATCAATGTGGGTGTGGGCGACGACATCACCATCAAAGCCCTGGCCGAGCTGATTCAGCGAGTGGTAGGCTACGAAGGAGAAATTCGCTGGAATACCGACAAGCCCGACGGCACCCCCCGCAAGCTCATGGATGTAAGCAAGCTGCATGCCCTGGGCTGGAAACACTCCATCAATATCGAGGAGGGCATCCGGGTCACCTACCAGGATTTTCTGTCCAAAATAGAAACCTACGCCGTATAACGCATGGGCGCCGGCAAAACCATACTGCCTGACCTCTCTGTGGAGGACACGGACCGGATCATCGAAATGGCCTGGGAGGATCGTACTCCCTTTGAGGCCATTTCGGTGCAGTTTGGACTTTCGGAGCAGCAGGTGATTGCCCTCATGCGCCGGCAACTTCACCCCTCTTCCTGGCGCCGTTGGCGGGCGCGGGTACAGGGGCGGAGCACCAAACACGCCCAGCGCTCGGAGGCCCTTGCAAGGCGTTTTAAAAGCACGAGACAACGAACTATTTCGGGCAATAAAATAAGTAAGCGACCAAAATAAAAGGTTAGGCACATAGGAAGCAAAACCTAATATTTGTAGGCGAAAAACCCATTTGGCCCACGATAATTTTTTAATTAAAGAAAATTCCCCTATTTTTTTGCAATAATCTTCGGGAAACTAGCTAGCTTTGCGGGATTCATTTCCAGACAAAAATTTAATCCGTTGCAGAGCAATGTCGTCTACATTAAAACTCGATCAGATAGATCGTAAAGTATTAGAAATACTACAATCTAACGCCAAAATTACCAACGCGCAGCTATCCAAAGAAATCGGGCTTTCCCCCGCCCCTACGCTTGAGCGCGTCAAAAAATTAGAACAGGCCGGTATCATCAAGAGCTATCACGCCCAGCTCGACCCCGAAAAGGTGGGACTGGGAGTTACCACCTTTGTGCAGATTTCGCTGGTAGGGCACAAGAAAGCCGTGACCGAATCTTTTGTAGAAAAGGTCAATTCTATTGCCGATATCATTGAATGCCATCACATCACCGGTACCGGTGACTTTTTGATCAAGGTTATCTCCAAGGATATCAGTTCGTACCAGAAGTTAATGCTTGAAAAAATCAACGAGATCGAAGAGGTAGCCAGCACCCAAACTATGGTGATTCTCTCGACCTTCAAGGAAAGCAAAACGCTACCGCTTCCTTAATTGTGAATGAGTGATTGATAGAATGAGTGAATGTTTTTTATTCTATCAATCACTCATTTTCTTCTGCTGCGGCGCTCGTTGCGGCGGGCTTTCTTCAGATCATCAATCGCTTTCTTGGCCTCACTGTGCTGGCTCGACTTGCGGTCGGCCTTATCCAATGCCAGCTTATAGTAGCGCTGCGCTTCGTTCAGTTCTTTCTTTGTTTCAGCGATTTTACCCAATCCAATCAACGACGAAACGTAATACCCCGCGTTGAGTGAGTTGGTCTTCACCGAGTAGTTGATGGCCTGCTGGTAGTAGTTGGCCGCAGCGTCGTAGTCTTTGGTGTAGTTGAAACTGTAATACGCCAGTACAAAGGCGGCATTCCGCCCACTGACGCCCTCATAACCCGGCATACCCCGCTCGATTTTATCCAGCATATTGCGGGCCGCCTGCTGCGCTTCGGCCATGTGGCCGGTTACGAAAGCCGAGCGGCAGAAATAGCGCTCGAAGTACGGGTTGTCCGGGTAGGTCTGCCACATGTACTTGGCCATGTCGTAGGCTTTGGCGTACTGATTTTCCATACTGTATATCTGCAGCAAAAAATACCGCGCTTCTACCCGAGTATAAAAAGCATTGTTGGCCACCTTCTCCAACTGCTGAATCCCCAGCTTTTTGTTTCCTTTCTGAAAAAAAATCAGCACCGGTTTCAAGATCGGGTACTCCTTCGGAATCCACTCTGAGTAGTAATTGTACACGCCATCGCCAAAGAGCAGTTCGGGGCTCAGATCGCCGTAGCCCTTGCTTTTTTCAAGGTACTTCAAGGCGTTTTTACCGGCAAAGGTTGCCTTGGCCCACTGCTTGCGCTCCGAGTACAACCTACCCTTGAAAGCGTAGGCCGCCGATAGGAAGAACGCCGGCTCCACTTTGTTTTCCTTTTCTTCGTACAGCTTCTCCGCCAGGTAGATACACGAGTCCATATGCGCCAGCAGGCGGTTGTCGTAGGCTTCGTTGTCGGTATTGGGCACAATCTTCCACCACTCGGCCAGCCCCATCAGAAAGTGGGGCATGGGGTGCTTAGGGTAGCGGTATTGCAGCCAGCGAAATTCTCTTTGGGCCTCGCTAAACTTATAGTTATACAACAGGTTGATTGCCTCGGTGGCTTCAATCTGCACCCCGGGGTTTTTGAGCAGCATATCGTAGTTCTTATCCATCTCCGACGCCGTGTATAGCTGCGCCTGAACCGGTGTAAAACCACAGAAAACAATAATTAAAAATAACACCCAATAGGGTTGTATGCTCATGCGTTGTTTTGTCATAAATAACTCGCCAAAATTCTGTCCTTAGTAACGCAGGATTCTAATTTTCCGTTTGCCGTAGGGGCTATTTTTAAAAAATGGATTAATTTCGGCCAAATCGCGAAACCTGACTATGATCACTGTAAAAGATAAAACGTTTGTACCCTTTCTCGAACCCACTACCCTCAACGCGCGAATTACCGAGCTCGCCTACGAACTGAACCACGACTACCATGATAAAACGCCGCTCTTCATTGTAGTTTTGAAGGGCGCGTTTCTGTTTGCCGCGGAGCTGTTTAAGCACGTGACGATCCCCTGCGAGATAACGTTTGTGCGGCTGGCTTCGTACCAAAGCATGGAATCGTCGGGGCGTATCAAGCAGATTATCGGCCTGGAAGAGCCTATCGAGGGACGGCACGTGGTCATTGTGGAAGATATTGTAGACACCGGCCTCACCATGGCCCAGCTCGTACGCCAATTGAAAGAAAAAGGAGCCGAAAGCGTTGAAGTAGCAACCCTGCTGCACAAACCCGAAGCCATGCGCGAGCCGGTGGTTACCCGCTACGTGGGATTCGAAATCGAAAACCGCTTTGTGGTGGGCTTCGGCCTTGATTACGACGAGCAGGGCCGCAACCTGGACGCCGTGTATATTTTGGCAGATTGAGGGTAGTTGAATGTGTATGAGTTGAGAGTACATGAGTTGAGTCCTGTACAGAGCGTTCTGCATCAAGGCTCCGTTAGCATATTTACTCCTGAACCTTTAACTCTAAACTCCAAACTCCTGTACTTTACACTCCTAAACTCCAACCTATGCATCTTCAATTTTTTGGCGCAGCCCGCACGGTGACGGGTAGCAAGCACCTCATCACTACCGAGCGCGGCACCAAAATCCTGCTGGACTGCGGGTTGTTTCAGGGTATTCAAACCGACGAATGGAACCAGGAGTTTGGTTTCAAGCCCGCCGAGATCGACTACCTGATTCTGTCACACGCCCACATCGACCATAGCGGTCTGATACCCCGGCTGGTCAGGAAGGGCTTTCAGGGACCTATCTACTGCACCCCCGCCACCGCCGACCTGTGCAGGATCATGCTCCTGGACAGCGCCTACATTCAGGAAAAGGACGTGGAGCGCATCAACAAGCGCCGCCGCCGGCAAGACCGCCCGGAGCTGGACCTGCTCTACGGAGCCGAGGACGCCGAGCGGGCGCTGAGCTTGTTCAAGAGTGTACCCTACGGCCAGCAGTTCCGGCTGGGCAACGACGAGGTGGAGGTATTTTTTACCGACGCCGCGCACATTCTGGGCAGCGCCGCGGTACACCTTACTATCAAAGACGGCGGCTCTTTCAAAAAGCTGACCTTCACGGGCGATATTGGCCGGCCTGAGGATAAAATCCTGCGCAAGCCTGATACTTTCCCGCAGGCTGACATCATTATCTGTGAATCTACCTACGGAGACCGCCTGCACGAGGCCCAGCCCGACCTGCAGGAGCACCTGCAGCGCATCGTGCACAAAACCTGCGTCGAAAACCGGGGTAAGCTGATCATACCCGCCTTCGCCGTAGACCGTACCCAGGAGCTGATTTACGCCCTCGACCAGCTTTCGAGCGCGGGGCGGCTCCCCCGCATACCGGTGTATATCGATAGCCCGCTGGCCATCAAGGCTACCCGGATTATGAAAGAGCACGACGAATGCTTCAACCCCGAAATTCTGGACTACATTGAGCGTGATGGTGATGCCTTTGCATTTCCGTACCTGCACTACATATCCGATGTAGCGGAGTCAAAAGCGCTGAACAACCGCGACGAACCCTGCATCATTATCTCGGCCTCGGGTATGGCGGAGGCCGGGCGCATCAAGCATCACATCAGAAATAACATCGAAGACCCCCGCACTACCATCCTGTTTGTGGGCTACGCCGCCCCCAACACGCTGGGCGGAGCCCTGAGACGGGGCGACAAGTCGGTGCGTATCTTTGGGGAAGATTGCTCCGTCAAGGCCTCGATCGAAGTGGTAGACTCTTTCTCGGCCCACGGCGACTACTCTGAAATGCTCCATTTTCTGGCTTGTCAGGATGCCAGCCGGGTTAAAGAGCTTTTTCTGGTACACGGAGAATTTGACACGCAGGTAGCTTTCAAGCTCAAATTGCAGGAGGCTGGCTTTCAAAGTGTCCGGATTCCGTCTATGTACGAGAATTTCCAGGTGTAGCCTGCTTACGGATCGTGTAAAAGAGATACCCTGGAATTAAAAACTCAGAAAGTGAATTTTTTCTTTTTAAAAGTTTGCAAATTTCCCGGCGAAAAATTTACCTTTGTACCCCAATCAAGGGAAACGGCGAAGTGGTGGAATTGGTAGACACGCACGTTTCAGGGGCGTGTGTCTTCGGACATGCGAGTTCGAGTCTCGCCTTCGTCACGAAAAACTCCGGTAGCTAACGCTCCGGAGTTTTTTTATTTTCCGTAAAAAATCTTTCTGTTATAACGGATCAAGCACAAAAGTTGGGGAGCATCTTGGCTTAAGCATATAACTGGGTCAGCCGATAGAGGAAGAATTCAACATTTCGAACCCCTCTGAACTGAGCCCGGAAGGCTTTGATCTTGGCATTGAAGGATTCGGCCGAAGCGTTAGTACTCCTGTTATCAAAATAATTGAGGATGGTTTGGTAATGGTTCTCGATCGTCCTGGCGACGGTATTGAAGGCCTTGAAGCCCGACTGCCTGACCTTTTCATGCCACTTGGCCAGCCGGGTCAGCCCGTAGAGCTTGTCGGTCGTCTTCTCGAAGATGTTACTGAGCTCGATCGATAATTCATAGGCCCGCTTAATATCGGGGAAGCGCTCAAAGACCAGCTCTGCCCTCTCTTTCTGCTTCTGAGTCCACTTGTTAGGCTTTTTGTAGAGGGCGTACCGGCTGCGGGCCAGAAGCTGTTTGAGGGTATCCCCATTGGACAGAACCTCGGGCTTGTAGGCGGTCTGGTTGGCCCTGGCCGCTTCCTGGGCGTCGTTCTCCTGGTCGAGCGCCTCCCAGCGGTGCTTGATGCGGATCTGTTGCAAGGCTTCGGTGGCCAGCTTCTGCACGTGGAAGCGGTCGGTCACGCGCGTGGCCCGGGGGAAGCAGCGCTTGGCGATCAACCGCACCGGCCTTTAGGTTTGTGTAGTGAGAATATTCCAAGAATAGGTTATCTTACAGGTAGGCAAAACGGACCAG
>CATMVR010000334.1 GCA_950075905.1 uncultured Persicitalea sp.
CCGAGAACAGGAAACTCTCCCCGCTGGTTCCTTTGTCGGATTCCGGCAGGTGCAGCCACCGGCACGTCACTGCGGCTGGTCTGTAAACTTTGTCGGGTTTTTGAAGGCGGGTAATGCCGAAGCTATCGCGGTGCAGCAGGTTCAACACGCCCAGTTCTTCGAGGTAGTGCAGGTACTCTACTACGGAACCACGGGTGGCTTGCAGCATTTCACTGAGTTTACTGATGTTAGGTTTGAACGGGACACTCTCCGCCAGCACCACAAGCAATTGCTTGATCTTATCTACCGTAGCATAGCTGACACCGTAGACCGCAGGCAGGTCCAATTCCAAACTCAGCCGGATCGTTTCGGTCAGCTTTTGGCCGTATACAGCCGTATTTTCCAGAAAATAAGGGTAGTAGCCATACTGCCAATAATTGCTCAGGTGCGCTAGCGGCTTCACATCGGCGGTCAGCTCGGTAGCCAGCTCAGTATGATGGGACAACAACTCGTCCAGGGCAAGCCGGGGCCAGGAGGCAATGTCTTGAATCTGCAAAAACTCCCGAAACGATAGCCCGTGCAGCGTGTACATCACCGCCCGGCGGCTGAGGTCACCCTTGCTGCGTTCGAGGTGCATGATGGACGAGCCCGTAAAAACGATGCGCAGATCCGGGTGGTCATCGTACAGGCTTTTTATTTCCTGCGACCAATTGGTGTAGCGGTGTACTTCGTCGAGCATGAGCAACTTCCCGCCTTTTTGCACGAACTCCGTACCCATATCGTACAGACGATGCGCGCTGAAGTACAGATCATCCAGACTCACATACAGGGTTTGACCCATAGGAAGCGGGTTCAGTTTGAGGTATTGCAGCAGCAAGGTGGTTTTGCCCGCGCCCCGCGCGCCTTTGATACCGATCAGCCGATTGCCTTGCCAATCAATCTCATGGATTTTTTCCCGGACAAATTCTGTGGCGGTACGCTGGAGTTTGGGAAGGTACCTGGTGAAGAGAATGTCCATGAGCGGTTCAGTTTGTGGCTAAAAGCCTCGAATTGTTTTTTATAAAAAACAAAAGTAGCATAAAAGTGTTTTCTGTAAAAAACAAAATTTAAACTAACTGAAAAGTAGAACAAACCAAAATAGGACTTCTACATACCTCCGGGGCAGACAATCAAACTACCGGTACGGATTCTCGTACCAGATCACCCCCAACCCTTTGCTGTTGGGGCCGTAGTTTTCTTCGCAGATGAGCACGTCCAGATCGCCGTCCTGATCCAGGTCCAGGAGTTCGGCTTTGTCGTACTTGGCGTTGTGCACGCCCGAGATACTATGAAAGTGTACGCTAGCTTTGTGGAGATCTTTGCCATTGATCCAGGCGAGGCCGTTTTTTTCCAGCCCTATGGTTTCGGTGCTGTATACTATATCCATCTCACCATCACCATTGATATCGCCTACCTCCACGGATTTGGGACGGCCGTAGTCGTCAGGGATGGAAATCCGGGTGGTTTCCTGCCAGCGCAGCCCCTGCTTGTCCTGACGTTTGAAGATGCGGATAGTTTGCTGCGTTTTTTCCGTCAGGATTACCTCCTCCACCCCATCGCCGTCGGTATCGGCCATACTCATGAACATCACTTCCAGGCCTGCACCTCCGATCTCATGGCTGGTCCACGGGGCTTTCTGCGCTTCGCCGACACCCGGATTTTCGAGCCAGCAGGCACCGCGCCGGGCGCCCTGCCGGTCGGTGATCACAATGTCGTGATCGCCATCCCCGTCCATATCCCGAAACAGGATGGACATGATCCAGCCCGCGGGCGTGATGGTATGCCATTTCCATTGGGCCAGATTACGGGGCGAGGCTGGTGCTTCAAACCAGCCCACTTCGGCTTTTTTGTCCTTCCCTCCGGCGACCAGGTCCGGGCCGTTTTTACCATCAAGCTGCAAAGGCCAGGCGTACATCCACATCATACGGTCCACGGAAGCGGGTAGTACCTCCTGCCGCCACTGCGTGGGATCGAGTAAGTTTTCAGGAGGTGCCCAGTGCACAAGTATTTTCTCGGAGCCTTTCTCCGCACAGCTCAGTATTTCCAGCCGTCCGTCGCCATCCAAATCAGCAAAAACGGCATCTTCCACGCTGGGAGTAGCACCCACCGTCACGGCGGGCCAGGGGGCTTTCACATGGGTTTTGCCAGGGTGCAGGTACAGGCGGGTTTGGTTCCCTTCCTCCCAGCCCGTCACGATGTCGGGCAGGCCATCGCCATTGATATCGGCCAGTTTAACGCCGTCGGCCCCGGTAGAAGACGAGTCGATGGTATGCCGCAGCCAGGGGCCAGACTGTGCGTAAACTCCAACTCCCCCAAGGCATAAAACTACCGACAGGAAGACCACAAGCTTTCTTTTCTGTTTCAAAACGAGCATGGTCAATCCTGGTTTGTATTGGCCGAAGTGGGGCGGGTTTTGCTTTGCCGTATCCTGTTTAGCAGTTCAGTCATTTCCTTTACTTTTTCGGGATACTTCTGGTACACGTCTTCCGTTTCGGCCAGATCACTTTCCAGGTTATAGAGCTGACCCGTCGGTTGGCCGGGCGTGGGCTTGATTACCTTCGGTTCGGTAAATCCACCCGAACCCAGCCCTTCAATGAGCTTCCAGGGGCCCTGCCGGATGGCGTAGTAGCCGTTGGAAGCGCTGTGCACCACGGCGGGCTGCCTGGGAACCGTTTTGGCCTTGCCCAGCAAAACGGGCAGGATGCTGTAACTATCCTCCACGCTATTTTCGGGAAAAGGAATATTCAGGATATCCGCCGTAGTAGCCAGCAAATTAGCCAGCGTGGTGGTAGCTCCACTCACGGAGTTGGCTTCTACTTTTCCCGGCCAGCGCACGATAAAAGGTAC
Organism: uncultured Persicitalea sp.; assembly: GCA_950075905.1. GTDB lineage: Bacteria > Bacteroidota > Bacteroidia > Cytophagales > Spirosomataceae > CATMVR01. Next base: position 2,866 of record CATMVR010000334.1, read on the forward strand.
CCGGTGTCCGCCTTCGTAGGCATCGCCCTTCATGCCGCGCAGCGCGCCAGCGGCCCGGTGCCCAAACCGCTCGCTGAACGCCGGACGCCAGAAGGGACCGTTGTCGCTGGTAAAAAAGACTACCGTGTTTTCGGCCATACCCAGGCTGTCGAGGGTACGCAGCACGCGCCCTACTTCGGCGTCTACCATCTGCACAAAGTCGCCGTACTCACCCGCTGCCGATTGGCCCCGGTAGTCGTCGGTGGGCATCCAGGGGGTATGCGGGGCGGCCAGCGCCAGGTAGAGGAAGAAAGGCTTTTCTTTGGTTTGTTTTTTTAGAAAGTCGTTGGCTTTGTTGACAAAGGTGGGGAGTACCCCAAAGAAGTCAAACGAAGGGGCCATAGCCCCCTCCCGCCAGAAAGGCCCGGTATAGCCCGAATTGAGGCTGCTGCCTTCGGTGTAGGCGGTGGGCAACTCCGTGAGTCGGTCGTTTTCGAGGTATACGTAGGGCGGCATGTCCAGCGAGGCGGGCAGGAAAAAGGTGTAGTCGAATCCCCGCGTCGTGGGGCCGTTTTTGGGAGCTTGGGAATAATCAATGTGACTCGGATCCATGTCATTTTTTATGCCGTAGAGCGGGTCATTTTCCAGACTGGCGTAGGCTGGTTTTGATATCCAGTCCACGCCCAGGTGCCACTTGCCTACCATGCCGGTGTTGTAGCCTTCGTTTTTCAAAAGTTTTGCTACTGTCAGGCGGGCGGGCTCGATGAGGCTGCGGCTATACCCCCGTAATACCCCCTGCGGCAAACGGCTGCGCCAGGGGTAGCGGCCCGTCATGAGGGCGTAGCGCGTGGGCGTACACACCGAAGACGGCGAGTGGGCGTCCGTGAAGCGCATGCCTTCGGCAGCGAGGCGGTCAAGGTTGGGGGTTTTTATTTTTCCATCGGGATTGAAGGCGGCAATATCCCCATAGCCCAGGTCGTCGGCCAGGATGTACACTATGTTGGGCGGCTGGTCGGTGGAGGAGTGGGGTTTGGTGCAGGCGAGGGTAAAGAGGCAGATGGCCAGGAATAGAAGGTTTTTCATAGTGTTTACTTCAATTATTTATTTTTAACCACGGAGTTTAAGGAGTTTTCCACAGAGTACCTCAGAGTTTGTTCCTATTCTCAGTGCAACTCTGTGCCAAACTCATAATTACTCTGTGGTTTAAAAACCGACCCTCAATCCTCCAGTTTCTCTTTCACCAGCGCCTTTCCGGCATAGGCAGTCAGCAGACCGGGGTTATGCTGTTTGATATAGTTCAAAAGACGGGCATCCAGCGTCTTTACTTTGGCGGGAGACTTTTTTGCCAGATCAATCAGTTCGCCCTTGTCATTACTCAGATCGTACAGTTCGGTTGTACCCGTTTTCCAAAACCGGATCAATTTATCATTCCCCGAAATAATGGCTGAGTGCGGGTAGCCATTGTTGTAGCGGTGAAAGTAGAAGTCTTTGGTAGGCCGGTTCACGGTACCTCTGCCCCCGTTTTTCAGCAAAGCCACGAAGCTCCCGCCATCCCGGTCTTTTTCGTTCTGCCCGGTACCTCCGGCCAGTTCGGCGAAGGTGGGGAGCAAATCCCAGCCAATGACGGGTACGTTGCACTCGCTCCCCGCCTTGATGCCCGGCCCCATGACCATGAAGGGTACCCGGATGCCGCCTTCGTAGAGTACCCATTTGCCACCCCGCAGGGGGTAGTTGCGCATCGGTGCTTCGAACTCGGAGGGGTGATCCAGCCGGTTTTTGACCGGGGGTAAAAACTCCACCGCGCCATTATCGGCCATGAGGAATATATAGGTATTGTCCGCGATGCCCAGTTTCTCTACCTGGTCCAGGATCTCACCCACCCCCGCATCGAGGTCAAAGAGCATACCCGCCCAGGCCGGATTGGCGTGTCGAGTCCCCTCCTTCTTTTTGGTAAAGTAGTCGAGGGTAGACTGCCTGGTTTCCATATTGACGTGGGTGGCGTAGTGCGAAATTTGCAGGTAGAAGGGAGTCTGAGCGGCCGTTTGTTTTTTCATAAATTCAATGGCCCGCTCCGTCAGCGTGTTGATTTTCTTGGGGTCTTCGGTCTGGTAGTGCTCATCCCACTTATCGCCTTTGACCTGCACCAGATTACCGTTGCCGTTGCGGGTATCGCCGTCGCTCAGGTCGTAGCCTACCTGCTCGGGTAAGATCTCCGCCCGGAAGTCCCACTTACCCAGGTGGACCGCCCGGTAGCGGGGATCAATGGCTTTGAGTACCTGCGGAATGGAGTGCGGGGCCTTCCCGCCCAGCTTGTACCTTTCTGGAAACTCTTCGTCGCCCTGCCGGATGGGCGTTTGGCCAAACTGAATGCTCCGACGGGTGGGCGAGCAGATAGCCGCCGGCGCGTAACCCCGCGTAAACCGCATGCCGGCGCGGGCAAAGCGGTCGAGGTTGGGGGTTTCGTAGTAGTCGCTGGCGGACTCGGGAATATCATTTTGCATCCGTGACGACAGGCACGTCCAGCCATGGTCATCGGTGAGGATAAAGATGATGTTGGGAGGTGCAGCCATCGCAGGACCCGCGGGTTGGCTACCGCTTCCTGCCAGCCAGCTACCGGCTAGTCCAAAAACAAGCACAACGAAGGATAGGGTAGTTTTCATGAGCGGGTCAAAAGGGGTTAGTACTATTTCTATTTCTGGCGTAGCACTTGCTGTACGGAAGCAGGTAGCTCTTCCTGGGCCTCCGCAAAACGAGGCTTCCCGCCACTGATTTCCACCAGTTTGGTAGTCTCAGGACTACTCCCGGCGTAGGTTTTCCCTTGCAGCTGTACCGAAGGCCCACGGATGGCAAAGGCCGTTTGGCCGTTGGCCTCGGTGATGTGTAGCTCAGCCGCCCCCTCAGCGGACAGGGCCGCCCGGATGCACCAGCCACCGATTTGCACCGTCACCCGACCGTCAGGATCGGTAGTAGAAGGGATGGTTTTCAAGGTACCACCGGGCCCTACCTCCACCACCGACAGAAACTTCATACGTCGGAATTTTACCCGATTGGTGGCTTTGAGGTGCCACTGCTGGTCGCCGTAGACAATTTCTTCGCCGTCCTCGTCTACCTTGCCAATGACGTTCACGGCCGGAATTTCGAACGTATCGGCCAGGGCCCAGGTTCCCGGCACGCTGCTCCACCCCCTCCCCTGCCCTACCGACTTTT
>CATMVR010000335.1 GCA_950075905.1 uncultured Persicitalea sp.
GTCGATTTGCCCGCGCCGTTCGGGCCCATGATGGCGTGGATTTCGCCGGCGTTCACGCTGAGCGTGAGTCCATTGAGGATCTTGGTGCCGTCGATTTCGGCATGGAGGTTGTCGATCTGGAGCATGTCTAAAGTGTTCTCAATCCAGTGAAATTTGCGATGGCGAGAGCAATCTCGTCGTTCAGTTCTAGGGTCGCCTGCTGTTCGGCACGCTCGGCGGCCTCATCCATCGTTACTACTTCAAAACCGTCCATAGCCGCCTGAAGCGCACAGATGGGGTCGATTTCGGTAACGAGTACCCGGCAACCTACGCCGCGCAGTGACTCAGCCGAGCCCTTTCCTACGTCGCCGTATCCGGCCACTACCGCTACTTTTCCGGCCATCATCAGGTCAGTGGCCCGACGGATCGCGTCTACCAGCGACTCGCGGCAGCCGTACTTGTTGTCAAATTTCGACTTCGTTACCGAATCGTTTACGTTGATAGCAGGCAGGTGCAGGGTACCTTTCTTGAAACGCTCGTACAAGCGGTGAACGCCCGTAGTGGTTTCTTCCGAAAGACCTTTGATACCCGAAATCATCTCAGGGTACACGTCAAATACCATATTGGTCAGGTCGCCGCCGTCGTCCAGAATCATGTTCAGGGGCTGACGCTCCTCGCCGAAGAACAACGTCTGCTCGATGCACCAGTTAAACTCTTCCTCGTTCATACCTTTCCAGGCGTAGACCGGAATACCCGCAGCGGCGATAGCAGCGGCAGCGTGATCCTGGGTAGAGAAAATGTTGCACGAAGACCAGGTCACCTCAGCACCCAGGGCGGTGAGGGTTTCGATAAGCACGGCGGTTTGGATTGTCATGTGCAGACAGCCAGCCACACGAGCACCTTTGAGCGGCTGCGTAGGGCCATACTCCTCACGGATCTTCATCAGGCCGGGCATTTCGGCTTCGGCCAGAGTGATTTCCTTCCGGCCCCACTCGGCCAGGTTGATGTCTTTTACTTTGTACGGTATGTACGTTTGCGTTGACGTTGACATATTCTTTTCTTTGGTTTTGAGTCTTTGTAAAGTGCAAAGCTATTCATAAATACTAGATTTATCAATAATTGTAGATTTAAATTGTACTTTATCAATACAATTCAGATATTTTATCTAAAAAACAATCCATATACCTAAAAAACTAAAAAATTTTCACCACTAGCTTCTACCCTGGAAGATAATTTGTCTACACTTCTGTATGAGTCTGTTGCGCCATGGGTAGGTAGTTGAGCGATTCTTTTTCAGGGCATGTACGTGAGTAAAACGGGCTATACATTCCTTTCGCCCCTAGCAGTAAAAACAAAATAACCTGGTCTTTTGCCGTTTTCGCCCAGCCGCTCGTCTAGTGCTTTCAGGGCAAAAAGTATTCAATTTATGTCAGGCAAACTGATCGTTGGAGTAAACTCTCAAAAAAACTGTAAATGAAGTATTGGATCGGTAGGGTACATTTATGGCTTGGTCTTCCACTGGGTATTCTATTTTTTGTAATTTCCTTGTCAGGGGCACTCTTTTGCTGGGAGCCCGAATTTGCAGCTATTCTTTATAAGGAAAATGTTGTACCACAGGAAAAACCCTTCGCCCCCGTTTCTGCCTTTAAAAAGTCCGTGGAGCAGGTGCTGCCCGATGCTGATTTCCGAACGGTATATTACCGGGGCCCGGCGAAAGCTGTGCAACTGTTGCTATATGTACCGGGAACGTACTACCATGCCAATCTCAACCCGTACTCCGGCGAGCTGATCCATTTGCAGGATATGAAAAAAGGTTGGCTCAACAATCTGAAATTCCTGCACCGAAATCTGATGCTGGGCGACATAGGCCGCGAAATTGTCCATTGGGGTACTTTACTTTACCTCGTCATGGTTGTGACCGGGATTATCCTCTGGTGGCCGGCAAAGAAAGCACAAAGACGGCAGCGCTTCGTGATCAAATGGGGGGCATCCCGACGAAGGCTCAACTATGACTTGCACAATGTACTTGGCTTTTATAGCAGCTGGATCCTGATTTTCCTAATCGTCACGGGTATCTTCTGGGGGTTTCAGTTGGTCAGTTCCTCTCTGAAAAATTTGTCTGGGGAAGAACAGAAGCAGTACGACCTCCCGCTATCTGTGGGAGATGCGGCCCCACCGGAACTCGTGCAGATCCGGTTGCTGGACCGACTGGGAGAGCAGTTCAGGAAAGAGTTTCCGGACAAAAATATCCGGGTCAGCAATCCTCACAAAAGCGATGATCCCATTCAGGTATCGGTTGTAAGCAAAGACAGAATAGTCACGCAGGTTGACCAGTACTACTTCGATCGGTATACCGGAAAAAGGCTACGTGGAAACTTTCAACATGGGATGCATCAGGAAGCCAGCCTTTTCACCACAATTGATGGATTGATGTACGACATCCACTTGGGCAACCTGTTTGGATTTGCCAGCCGGGTACTGGTTTTTATTGCTTCCCTGATCGGCGCTTCCCTACCCATCACCGGATTTATATTCTGGTGGCATAACCGTAAATAAAGGGGATTCTGAGCTTAGCAGTCCCTTTATTTAGGCCAATTCTACCGCCTCCGACTCGTGAGCGATACGCTCAATATTTCTCATGCGCTCAAAGTTTTTGGGCCGGGAGAAAAAAGTATACATGGCCGGTATGACGTACAACGTAAGTACCAGCGAGAAAAACAGACCGCCCATAATCACGATGCCCATCGACATCCGGCTGCGACCCGCCGAGCCCAGCGCGAGGGCAATCGGCATGGCCCCAAGTACCGTGGCAAGGCTTGTCATCAGAATAGGCCGGAAGCGTAGCGTGGCGGCCTGCTGCACGGCTTCCATCTTGCTCATGCCTTTTTCCCGCAGCTGATTGGCAAACTCCACGATCAAAATCCCGTTTTTGGTTACCAGACCAATGAGCATGATCATGCCGATCTGACTGAAAATATTGAGTGTCTGATCAAAGAACCACAACGAAAACACCGCGCCCCCAATGGCCAAAGGTACCGTGAGCATGATGATGAACGGATCTACGAAGCTCTCAAACTGCGCCGCCAGAATAAAATAGATCAAGATCAGCGCCAGAAAAAACGAGAACAGCGTGTTGGACGAACTCTCGGCAAAATCGCGCGAGGCACCGCTCAATTCGGTATAGATGGCCTCGTCGTTAAGCTTGTCGCGGGCGGCGTCCATGACGGCAATGCCATCACCGATGGTTTTGCCGGGGGCCAGGGCTGCCTGCACCGTGGCGCTTATGTAGCGGTTGAAGTGAAACAGCTGCGGTGGACTGCTTTCCTCCTCTGCCTTCACAATATTGTCCAGCTGCACCAATTGACCCTGCGCGTTTTTGACAAACATACTTTTCAGGTCAAGGGGCTCGTCACGGTTGGCGCGGTCGTACTGCCCGATGACCTGGTACTGCCGGCCGTTCATGGTAAAGTAGCCAAAGCGCTGCCCCGCAAAAGCCAGCTGCATGGTCTGAGCTACATCGGCCACCGATACCCCCACGGCCTTGGCTTTTTCGCGGTCGATGGTAATCTGCAATTCCGGCTTGCTGAATTTCAGGTTTACGTCCGTCACGGCAAAGGTAGGGTCGTCGGCAATTTCGGCCATGAATTTGGGCACGTATTCGCGTAATTTCTCAAAATCCGGGGCCTGAATCACGTACTGTACGGGTAGCCCGCCGCGCGAGTCGACGGCGATGGTCTGCTGCTGCACCACGAACGCCTTGGCGTCGGGCATATTTTTCAGGCGCTTCGTGATCCAGTCGGCAATTTCCTGCTGGCTCATGTCGCGCTCTTTCTTGTCTACCAGTGCAATACGGCCATTGCCATTGTTGGAGGCACCCAGCCCCGAGTTGCCCGGCGAGGTGACCAGCATGATACCCTTCTTACCCGGCATGGAATCTACCAGCATCTGACTCACCTGCTGCACATAATTGTCCATAAACTCGTAGGAAGAGCCTTCGGGGGTGGTCATAGAGAGCCGGAACCAGTTGCGATCGTCGAGGGGTGCCAGTTCTGATTGCAGGTTTTTACCAAAAAACCACACCATACCCAATGTAAATAACAGCACCGGGAAGGCCACCCAGCGTACTTTCAGAAAATTGGCCAACGCGCGGCCGTAGCCATCGGTCAGTCGCTCGTAGAAAGGCTCGGTGGCGTTATAAAACCAGCTTCGCTTCTGATTTTTGCGCGCCAGGTAGGCATTGAGCATCGGCGTCAAAGTCAGCGATACAAAGGCGGAAATGAGTACCGCCGCCGAAATGACGATGCCAAATTCGCGGAAAAGCTTGCCCACGAAACCCTGCATGAAAATCACCGGCAAAAACACCGACGAAAGCGTGATGGACGTAGAGAGTACCGCAAAGAGAATTTCGTTGGAGCCCTTGATGGCCGCCTCAATGGGGCTCATGCCCTCCTCGATTTTCTTGAAGATATTTTCCGTCACCACGATGCCGTCGTCTACCACCAGCCCGGTGGCCAGCACGATGGCCAGCAGCGTGAGCACATTGACCGAAAAGCCCATCAGGTACATGATAAAGAACGTACCGATCAGCGATACGGGAATATCAATCAGGGGGCGAATGGCCACCACCCAATCCCGGAAGAACAGAAAAATGATAATAATAACCAGGCCAATGGCGATCAGCAGGGTCTCGGCCACCTCCTCAATGGAGCGCTTGACAAAAATTGTGTTGTCGATCAGCGTATCCAGTTCCAGGTCTTTGGGGAGTTCCCGCTTGATGTCGGCCAGCCGCCGGTTTACCTCCTCCGAAATCTCGATGTAGTTGGAGCCGGGCATGGGCGTAATGGCCAGGCCAATCATGGGTACATTATCGAGCCGCAAAATGGTTTCTTCATTTTCGGGCCCCAGGGTAGCATAGCCAACGTCTTTGAGGTGAATGGTCTGCGTGGCGGTATTGGCTACGATCAGGTCATTAAAATCTTCTTCGGTTCGAAAACGCCCAATGGTCTTTACGGTCAGCTCGGTGGTATTGCCGGCAATTTTCCCGCTGGGTAGCTCCACATTCTCCCGGTCGAGGGCGCGTTTTACATCCTGTGTGGTAATGCCCAGCGAAGCCATTTTGGCCGGGTCCATCCAGATACGCATGGCGTAGCGTTTCTGGCCAAAGATGCGAATATCACTGACCCCATTGATGGTTTGCAGCCGCTGCGCAATCACGTTTTCGCCGTAGTCGCTCACTTCGAGGTGCGTGCGGGTGGGGCTTTGCAGCGTCAGTACGATGATCGGCTCCGAGTTGGCATCGGCCTTGCTCACAATGGGCGGGCCGTCAATGTCCAGGGGTAGGTTGCGTACGGCCGAGCTTACCTTATCACGCACGTCGTTGGCGGCCCGCTCCATATTGGCCCCGATGTCAAACTCTACGGTAATCTGGCTTACTCCCTGGCTGCTTGTGGAGTTGATAGACTTGATCCCCTCGATGCTGTTGATCTGCTTTTCGAGTGGCTCGGTAATCTGCGACTCGATAATATCCGAATTGGCCCCGGTATAGCTGGTACGGATGGAAACTACCGGTGGGTCAATGGAGGGGAACTCCCGCATGCCCAGGTACCTGAAGCCCAGGAAACCGAATAGAATGATGAGCAGGTTCATCACAATAGCCAGCACGGGGCGTTTGATAGAAAGCGTCGAAATACTCATGGGTACACTAGCTGTTGGCTTTCGGCGATGGGCTATCGGCCATGTGTTATATTAGATCACTAAAAATTTCCCCTACTTCTTCTTCACTTTCACGGCCGCATCGGGTTTCAGGGCCATGATGCCCGTCACGATCAGGGAGTCTCCTTCGCTGAGGCCATCGGTAATCTGCACCCGCTGATCGGTGCGCAGGCCGGTAGTAACCATCACTTCCCGGGCCTTGCCGTTTTTGACCACAAATACTTTCTTCCCTTTCAGCACGGGCACGATGGCGTCCGTCGGAATCATGATAGCCGTAGCGTTGTCGCTCATGTCGAGCTGTACTTTTACAAACATACCCGGCACAAAAAGCCGCCCGGGGTTTTGAGTAATGGCCCGTA
>CATMVR010000336.1 GCA_950075905.1 uncultured Persicitalea sp.
AGCCGACAAATATGGCGAGCACGAATACCGTCACCGACATGACCAGCGGATGAATATCCAGCATTAGTTCCATGGTTACGCTTTATTCTTCGTCAATGCCGCGTTGACCACCGACCCGTAGCCCGTCATGACCCCACAGCTCACGATGGCGGCGCTGGCCGAAGGCATGGTCTGCGTGTATCCGACACAGGCTGCCTCGCGCACCAGGGTGTATTCTGCCATGGTGCCCAGCCCAAAGGCACGCTCGGTGGGCTGGCCCCGCCAGGTGCTGCTTTCCAGCGTGGCATGACCGCCCGCTACCTTGTTGCCAGCCACTACGGCCGAGTTCTTCTCGCAGATATGCTGGTTCCCTTCCATGCACTGGAAGCACTGGTAGCAGGGAATGGCCCAATTCAGGATCACCTGGTCGCCGGGCCGGAGGCCCTGCACCTGCGGGCCCACCCGTTCTACGACTCCCGCGCCTTCGTGACCCATCAGGATAGGCTTGCCCCAGCGTACCGAGTCCCAGTCGGTATGGCAGATGCCGGCCGCTTTCATTCTAACCAGGACCTCATCGGCCACGGGTTCCTGAATATGGATGGTGTCAATGACATACGTACCGTCGCCGGCTGCCACCGCTGCTTTGACTGCAATCATATAGGGTAAAGGTTTAGGATACTAGTTTGACGCGTTGTATTTCGCTGCACAAAAGTGGAAAATTTATCCTGTTTGAAGTTGCTTTAATTTTTCAAATAATTGATCTATATTGTCATCTGTGGGAAAGTTAAACAAAAGAACAGATAAATGAAGGCAGTTTATGAGCAGATTCAGCCCGGACAGGGGGAGTCCTTGCTGTACAAGAAAATCTCACTATCTGCGTTTGATGCCCCCTTCCATTTTCATCCGGAATTGGAGCTGACCTGTATTTTGAAAGGGGGAGGTATGCGTTATGTGGGGATGGGGGCCGAAGCGTTTGTGCCCGGTGATCTTGTGCTGTTGGGCCCCAATCTGCCCCACTGCTGGATAAATCAACCTGAGGCGGACGGCAGTCCGGTGGAGGCCTGTGTGATCCAGTTCGGTGAGAACTTACTACGGGGTACCATGGCGTGGCCCGAATTTGCGGGCGTGGCCCGGCTGCTCAACCACGCCCGCGGGGGGCTGGTTTTCAGAGGTACCCCCGGCCGTGACCTCCTGGGCCGGCTGGAAGAAGCTTCTCCCCCCAGGCGTCTCCTCTATTTCCTTGATTTGCTGCTTGAATTGGCCGAAGCTCCCTACCAGATTCTCATCGAAACGGATGCTGTTTACGAGGACCAGCAACGATTCCGGCTTATTTTTGCGTACCTGATTGCGCATTTTCGGGAACGGATCGAACTGGAAGAAGTGGCTGACCTGGTGGGCCTCACTCCCACATCCTTTTGTCGTTATTTCAGAAAAGTAACGGGCAAAACTCTCTTTGAGGTAGTTCTGCATTACCGCCTGGAAGCCACGGTACAACTGCTGCTGCGTACCACCCGGCCAGTAAATGAGATTGCTTTCGAGTCTGGCTTCGAGAGCATTCCTCACTTCAATAGGGTGTTTAAAAAATGGAAAGGGGTATCTCCCAAAAAGTACCGGCTCCTAAACGCCGCCAGATAAGTAGTTGCGCCAAATTAGTTTGTACGAATGGCTTAGCCACGCAAACACAAAGGCAATAGGTTATTGGCCAACGACGGACAGGTACCTCTCCCTCAACAGATCTTTCATGTAGCAGTTAATCTCAAACTGATTGCCGATGGGTTGGTTGGTCAGGGGGATGGTAGGCAGATAGGGCGGAGGGCAGTTTTGCACAATGGACTTAAATCAAATTTTTCCAGAAGTTATGCCAGGTGCTTCCGCTGCTTTTCTTCGGCGGGCAGCAGAATTTCGATTTCATTTCAACCACCCCCAGCGCCTGGCCCAGTCAATCAGGTACTCCTCGCGGTAGCGTGCTATGGTTTTGGCTCCCTGTTGCGGGCCAATGAAAAGTTGGGGGTCGGGGCGGTCGCCGTACCAGTGGTTTCCGGGCTTGAAGTCGTCGGGGCCTGGTTTTCCCGGCCAGGGGGCTACGCTCACGTAGCTGCCGGTCAGTCCATGTAACCCGGGTATGTCGCTGGTTGTGGTATAGGTACCCGTTTCGGCCTGCTTGGGGGAGTACCTTACGCCATATACGCCCTCCCCAAGGTAGTAGCCCGGCCACGATTGCCCCCCAGTTTTAAAAGTAAAGCAGGCCGAATCTTGTGGAATATCAAGGGAAGGCCCCTTGAATCTCCATTCCAGCACCGCGTAGGTGGCCACGGTATCCGCTGTGGTACTATTGCCCGCAAACAGGGTTCGTGAATTTCGATCAATCCGCGTAAAGCTACCACCCCAGCTTTCACCCGTGGGGGTATCGGGGTCCCCTTTCATCAGGTAGGCGAGCGAGGGTGTGTCGCCCATTTTTAGTTCGCCCTTATAATAGTTGACAAAGTCTTTCCCCATGGCTCCTCTTCCCTGAATATAGTTGCTGTAATAGGCCTTACCCGTCAGGTTTTTGGGAGACTCCGCATCCATAAACCACCCCCGGTAGGTGGCATTGGCCTCAATCATCCAGAGATCGGGATGGTGCTCCGCCAGGTAGGTATAGGCATTGATACTCCATTTTTTATTGGGCCCGCCGATCCAGTACACCCGGATTTTTTCCTTGATGGCCGGCGCATCGTGTAGCGCCTGCGCCACATCCTCAATCCCGCCCCAAACCAGCACCCATAGGGGTTGACTGTCTGGTTTTCTGGCGCAGCGGATAATCCAGTCGGAGCCTTCGGAAGCAGTAGAGTACCCCTTGTAGGGCGCCGCGGGAATAGCCCCCTGTTTACAAACCTTGCGTAAGGCATCGGGCTCAGGAAATCCAGGCGAGTGCTTTTTTAGTTGGGGAAGGTCTTTTTCGTAGAGTTTAATCATATTCAGGATATTTTGCTTGCGGCCGTCGCCAAAGGGCGAGGATACCAGCCCTTCGATCTGAAACCGGTCGGCGTACATCAGCAAATGAATCATGGATTGGAAATCGTCGGGGTCGGTGCCGCCAATATCGGTACTGATGAGGATACGTGGTTTGGTTTGGGCCTGGACGGTGGTGTTGATTTGGGCCCAAATAAGCATACACATCAGGGCTGTCCAGCCCATACCTGGTACCTTATTGGTAGACCACATGGAGGTAGCTATACCTGTTTCAAAATTAGAGTTCATCATATTCAAATAACCTACTCACCTCCCTTTTAATTGATACACCAGTCGGCCCGTTCCTTGAACTCCGCCTGAAAGTCGTTTTTCCATTTGGAGATGGTTGAACTGCCGGGGCCGTCGACGTAGTGATTGGTGGAACCCTGACGCACGTATTGCCCTCCCCAACTGGGTTGCGTAGGGTCTTCAGGGTTGTTGATACCACGATTGGCGCTGACCAGGTATAAGAAGGCAGGCGTGTCGCCCTCAATGACGCCCGGACCCGCTATTGCTTTAGGGGGGTAAATAGCGCAAAGCGGACCATGGTTGTTGATGATGTTTTCCTGGGCCCACTCCTGGTTATCGCTGCGAAACATACCGTGATAGGTCTTCCTGGATTCGATAATGAACAGGTCGGGGAACTCATTCATGAGCCACTCGTGGGTGCCGTCCTGGCAGGCAATCAGAAAAACGCGCAGTTTATTAACAAACGCCTTCAGCTCCTTTTCGCTGCGGGTATTCTTCACATCCCAGATCGCCTGGGCCACTTCTCTCGGCCCGCCCCAGACGCTTATCCACAACGGTCGTGAATCTTTCTTGTCGGCAGCCGCGATAATAGCATTTGACGCTTCACTATCCATGCCTTTGCCGATAATCTCGCTGGCCGGTTGCTTGCCGCATCCCCATTTCACTTTCACCCCGTTATTGGCTCCTTTTCCTTCGTAGGTTACGGCGCGCAGGGCTTTTGCCGTTGGGTAACGGGCATCGTGCTTCCGGAGGTTTTCATCCACCTTGTCGTATTCATCAAGGGCAGCCAGCATATTTTTCTTTTCGGCGACCATGTCAAAGGTTCCGGCCGACACGATCAATCCCTCTACATCAAATTCGTTGGCATAGAGCAAAAAGCGTACGATTGACTGTACGTCATCCGGGTCGCTGTTGGTTACCGGAAACGGTGGAAAATCGGACGAGACAATGATGCGGTACTTCTGCTTGTCCTGCTCCGGGGTGTCGTGCGGTACTATGGTTTCCCGTCCTGTTCTATCAAGATGACGGGAAACAGCTGTTGGCTGCTCAATGGATGTTGACGTCAGGTTACCCGGCAGAGTTAGCAGCGCGAGGGGTAACGTCATCAGGGAAATGATCGATTTCATGTTCTTCTGTTTTAAAATTTCAAGCTGTATTCATGTCGTTCGTTGCTCATCTGCAATTGCCTGGCATCAAACCCGCTGTGCTACGGTGCCACGACGTCAATGATAACCCGCTGGTATCGCGTAAGGCATTCGATGTAGGAAAAATCATGCAAAGCCCGCCCCAAAAATGACACCTAATGGAATCCAGACTCTATTCATAGTTTCCTATTTCTCTACAATTTCTATCACTCCAAGCGTAACATGGGTGAACATTTTACTACTTCTTAGTGGCTTTGAACGGACTCTTAAGACGTGCCTCTATGAGTCTTGATAAACTTTTATGGTCGCTTTTATTTTGAAATCCAAAAACACAAACGGCATCCGTCCCGGTATAGGCCCGTTTATCCTGATCGCGGCCAAAGCTAAAAATCACCATGTTTGTTCCCTGCCTCCAGCCTTCATCACCCGCTAAGTCAGGACCGGCGTTTTTTACTCCGGCATAAAACACCTGTGTGTCCTTCGGGTCGCTGTCTACCAGATAGAAATAGGGCGAAGGAAACTTGTTGCCAAATTCGGGTTCCAGGTACCCCAGGCCTCCGGTTTTTACTTCCCGGCGTTTACCATCTTTCAGTACGTAGTAATCTTTCTCCACCGATGCTTCCTGTTCGCCGCCAATAGGGCCTTCAAATAGGAAAGCATATTTATTGTCGGCTTTCAATACTTTTATCGCGGCATGGGACGGAAAGAAATGGTATTCCACCTCGTACGAGGCATTGGCAGACCGCATAATCAGATGGTCACCTTCGAGTTTGCCATTGAACACTACGTCGATGCCCTTCGCATCCACCCATCGGGTTGTAGCTCCACTCTTCCTTTGAGGATGATCAAAATTCCCTTCTCCGAAATTGGGCCAGCCACGGTATTCGTGGCGCCCACCGGCATTAGGTGATTTATTATATCCCCTATCGGCATCATTCCCAATCCAGTCGTTGCCAGCTTGGTCAAACGCACTGCTGAAACCTGTTTTGCCATCCGTTTCGCCATTTTCAAAGTACCAGGTACCCCCGGCAGCCGCAATCTTCCAGCACATATTATCGAAATGCCTCACTTTGGTAACTACCACCTTGTTGGGAAACGGGGTGTAGGGCATTCCGGACACCGGTTCTTCGTTGGCAGGCACCATTGCTTTTGTCGACTGCACATTCACAATCAAACGGCGGTAGGCGTATAAGCTGGGAGTACCATTGTCATGAACCTGCAGAATGATATGGATGGACGTACCCTCAGCATCTTGCGGTATTACCACCTTAGCCACCGCCGACGACGGGTTCTGAATAGTCAACTGTCCGGGGTAGGTACCAGGCTCCCCGTAGAACGACCAGGAGTAACTCAGGGCATTGCCATCAGGATCGGAGGATCCCACCGCCTTCAAGTCTATACTCGAACCGGCGGCGGCGGTAATTTCCAACACCTTTCTCGTTTTGTCGCCATTTAGTACCGCAACCGGATGGTGGTTGGCCTCTGCGTATTTGTGGGTGACACTCCAGTCCATGCGGGCGGCAAAGTCATTGTTGTACCCGTCGCTCCACCGCTTAATTGCCTTCGCTCCCTCGGCCGTGTTTCCATACATCAGGTAGGGGTCGTATTGCGGCTCTCCCTCTTTGTTTATTTTGGCCACTTCCGACATGCTCCGGATGCCCGCTTTTTTGGTAA